>JAQVUQ010000154.1 GCA_028699365.1 bacterium
GGCCTATCTCCGATAACGCCAACGGCGTTTTCGAGATGTCCGGCGTTCTCAAGGACGGCAAGGAGGCTGCAGCCGGCCGCATCGTAGCCAAGCTCGATGCCGTAGGCAACACCACCAAGGCTCTGACCAAGGGCTTTGCCATTGCCACTGCGGTTATCGCCGCCATATCGCTGTTCCGGTCCTTTATCGATGAGGCGGGCCTCTCCGCGGTCGGTATACAGCTAAATGTGCCGAATATATTCATCGGCTTGATGATAGGCGGCGCCGTGCCGTTCCTGTTCTCTTCGTTTGCCATCCGTGCGGTCAGCCGCGCGGCCATCCTGCTGGTGGAAGAGGTCCGATATCAGTTCCGGACTATCGTCGGCATCATGGAAGGAACGGGCAAGCCTGATTATTCGCGCTGTGTCAGTATAGCTACTGCCGCGGCGCAGAGGGAACTGGTGGCTCCGGCCATTCTGGCCATTGTGACCCCGGTTCTGGTAGCCTTTGCTCTGGGTGTAGGCGCCCTCGGCGGCTATCTCGCCGGTTCCATCCTTACCGGTCAGTTGATGGCGGTTCTGCTGTCCAACTCCGGTGGTGCCTGGGACAATGCCAAGAAGAAGATCGAAGACGGTCTTCACGGCGGCAAGGGCAGCGAGTGCCATAAGGCTGCGGTCATAGGCGATACCGTCTGCGATCCGTTCAAGGATACCGCCGGTCCGGCCCTCAATCCGCTGATCAAGGTCATGAACCTTGTGGCCATCCTGGTAACTCCGCTGGCCATCAAGGATATATCTCCCGTTTCCAGGATTGCTACAATAATTATTCTGGCAGCGGTCCTGGCGCTGGCTGTATATCTGAGCAAGCGTCCGTCACCTGAGCCGGAGAGATCCGTAGAGAAGCTGCAGCCGGCTGCAGACAAAAGCTAAATTGACCGGCCGTTGCGTGTAGATCGGCAAAACCATCACGGCGGCCCGGTTGATAGATTGTGACAAGCCCGGCATCTTATACAGGTGCCGGGCTTGTCAATGTCTTGGCCGGCATGATAGGCGAAAACTATAAATTGATGTATAATGCTATGTGTTGACAGAAGACAGTGTGTGATAATGGCGGTTACGGATGAGTAATTATGCTTTTATTGATGGAAATAATTTATATCTTGGTATCAATAAACTGGGTTGGCGTCTTGACTATAGGAAGTTTAGGGTCTACCTGAAAGACAAATATGCAGTTCAAAAGGCATATTATTTTATTGGGTATATACCGGAAAATGAGCGGCTATATACTTCCCTGAAAGCGGACGGTTATGATTTGGTATTTAAACCTGTTGCATCTGACGGCAAAGGTCATCTGAAAGGTAATTGTGATGCTGAGTTGGTATTGCAAGCTATGATCGAATATAATAATTACGATAAGGGGATAATAGTTTCGGGTGACGGTGATTTCACTTGCCTGGCTCGACACTTGCAGGCACATAATAAGTTAGCTACCATTCTTGCACCTAATAAAGATGGATGTTCTTCTTTACTTTGTAAGGAAATACGGAGTATTGCGTTCATGGATTATCTTGAGAACAAACTGGGAAGAACCTGAACAAAAAGAAAAAGCCCCCCTCAGGACAAAACCTTTTAGGGTGCCTTTTCATCGTGATACACGAATATTATACCATAAAACAGTAATCTGTAAACATTTTGTAAGTGTTTTGTATTGCACCGTTACATGATTACACTGGAGTTCAAAATGTGTTATTCCATTCCCGGCAGAGTCGTCGATATTGACGGCCGTACTATTATAATAGATTACTTCGGCGAGCAGAGGCGAGCCGTCAATGAGATCAAAAATCTCAGGATTGGCGATTATATCTATGCCCAGGGCGGATACGTCATAGACGCCGTTCCCGCAGGCGAAGCCGAAGAGGTGCTGGCGCTCTGGAAGGAACTCTTCTTCGAACTTCAGGAGAGGGATCAGAGCCTGTCCGGATTCACCCGGCCGTCAGGCCAAACCGGCGACCGGCTGTCCCGGTTGCTGGAGAGAATCGCCACCGGCGGTGCAGAGGTGCCGGAAGAGGATTTGCTCTACTTTCTCAACCTGGAAGATGAGGCTGATATAGCCGCCCTGATGCAGGCGGCCAACCATCTGCGTCATAAACACCTGGGTAATTCCTGCTGCATCCACGGCATATTGGAGTTTTCCAATTACTGCAGCCAGGCGTGCGGCTATTGCGGCATATCGGCCCATAATAAAGGGGCGAATCGCTACAGGATGATGCCTGAGGAAGTGGTGGAAGCCGCCTGCAGAGCCATAAACAAATACGGCTTCAAGGCTCTGGTTCTTCAGAGCGGGGAAGATCCGGCGTATTCCATCGATGATCTCTGTCGTATAGTGAGCGGCATCCGGGAGAGGGAACCGGCGTTGATCTTTATCAGTTGCGGTGAAGTGGGTCTGAATGGCCTGCAGCGCCTGTACGAGGCCGGTGCCAGAGGGCTGCTGATGCGCTTTGAGACCGGCAACCCGCGCCTTTATGAGCAGCTTCATCCGGGACGCAGTCTGGACAGCCGTCTGGAGCATCTGCGTGCCGCTTTCGATATGGGCTATCTGCTCATAACCGGCGGGCTTATCGGCCTGCCCGGGCAGACACGCGAGGATGTATTGAACGATATTCTCCTTACCAGGAGCCTGCGGGCCGAGATGTATTCATTCGGTCCCTTTATTCCGCATCCCGGCACGCCGCTGGCGGGGGCACACAGCCCGTCGGCCCTGGAAATAATTAAGACACTGTCCGTAGCCCGCATTGCCGATGCCCGGGATGCCAAGATCGTCATCACCACCAGCTTCGAGACCCTGGCTGAGGATGCCCGCCGGCGAGGCTTAAGCGCCGGGGCCAATTCCGTCATGATAAGCCTGACGCCTGATACCCTGCGTCGCGATTATACGCTCTACCCGGACCGGGCTCATTCGAATGAAAGCCTTGAGTATCAGATCTCCGATGTTCTGGACCTCCTCTCCGATCTGGGCAGAGCGCCGACCGATATAGGGATAAGTCATGCGGATTCTCAATTGACATGATGGGTTTCGCGGAGTAAAATATCTGGTGTGTTCGTCTCCCCACCGGCTTGTTACAAGCTAAGGGTGGGGTTCTTTATGCCGTTTTTTAGGAGAAGGCCATGCAAATGTACATTATTCTGCCCCTGTTGCTGATTTTCGGCCCGCTGCTCTTCGGAGTGCTTGTCATGCTGGCTCCCGGCTGGCGGTTCAAGACACCCCTGATCGTATTATCGGCTCTGGTAATGATAGCCGGTGCTGTTCTCCTGGCTTTGCAAGGCTCTTTCGCTCTCTCGATCGATGCCCGCATCATGAAGGCCCTGCCTTTGATCGAACTGCTGATAATCGCCGCAATTATCTATATAGGCTTTAGAATCAAAAAATGGCTCGTCATCGGGCTGGGAGCTCTTCAACTGGCCATAGGTCTGGCCTCGGAGATGCTGCCGCATGCCGCACATGAGCATGTTTCCGCCCTGAACGTAGATCTTCTTTCCATGATCATGGTACTGATAATATCCGTTATCGGATCGCTTATCACAGTATACGCTATCGGCTATATGAAAAAACACGAGGCACACGGCCCGGAGCAGATGAGAAGCACCGGGCTTTTCTTTCTCTTCCTGATAGGTTTCCTGGGCATGATGAACGGCCTGGTCCTGTCCAATGATCTGAAGTTGCTGGCCATCTTCTGGGAAGCGACCACGCTTTGCTCCTTTATGCTTATCGGCCACGACAGGACCACGGCCGCCGGGGAGAGCGCCTACAGAGCTTTGTGGATAAACACCCTGGGCGGAGCGGCGCTGATGCTGGCCTCGCTGCTCGGTGCGGCCGGAGGAGGGCCGGAGAGCCTGGACGGGCTTGTAGCCGGCGGTGCTCTGTTGCCGCTGGCGCTGATCTGCCTGGCCGCTTTTACCAAATCGGCGCAATTGCCCTTCCAGAGCTGGCTTCTGGGGGCCATGGTGGCGCCGACGCCCGTATCCGCGCTGCTTCACTCCAGCACCATGGTCAAAGCCGGTGTCTATCTTATCATCCGTCTGGCTCCGGGCCTGGGTGACACCAGGCTGGGACAGGTGGTGGCCATAACCGGTGCTTTCACTTTTGCTCTTGCCTCCGCCATGGCGGTCAGCCAGAGCAACGGCAAAAAAGTTCTGGCCTACTCCACTATAGCCAATCTCGGTCTTATAATAACGTGTGCCGCCATTCACACGCCGCTGGCGTATGCGGCGGCCATACTGCTCACCTGTTTCCACGCGATTTCCAAGGCGCTGCTCTTCCTGTGTATGGGCACGATAGAGCAGAGCATCGGCAGCCGGGATATCGAGGCTATGGAAGGCCTGATGAGGAAGATGCCCGTAACTACCGTTATCGCCATCATCGGCATGGTCTCCATGATGCTGCCTCCCTTTGGCATGCTGATCGGCAAATGGATGGCGCTGGAAGCCGTCATCATGTCTCCGCTGGTCCTCTTTCTCCTGATCATGGGCAGCGCCCTGACGGTAGTGTTCTGGTCCAAGTGGATAGGAAGAATACAGACGGTGGCCTATCATCCCAGCTATAAGGTGGAGGATGTGCCTTTCTCCATGTTTGCCGCCAAGGGCATACTGCTGTCGGGCGTCGTTGTCGCCACTGTAACCGTGGTGCCGTTCTTCAAACGGATAATCGGTCCTATGGCCGTGGCGGCTTTCTCGGGAGTCGAGGTGGCGCCCCGATCCTGGGATCTGATGAAATCCGTCGATTCTTTTATCGAGTGGCCGCTCTTCGCCATGCTGGGATTCGTGGTGCTGGTGCTTCTGTTGACAATCAAAGGCATCAACAAAAGCCATGTCCGGGAGCCGTTTCTCTGCGGTGAAAACCTGGAGGGAGCCAGGACTACTTTCGAGTTCAGAAGCCTGATGGATAAGGGCGAATCGGCCCGCATCAGGAGCTACTATCTGAACCCGCTTTTCGGTGAGGCGCATCTCACGGCCTGGGCCAACCCGGTGGCCATGGCGCTGATATTCGTAATGTTTGGGGTGATAGGCAAGTGATCACGGTTGATCCGGTTATTATAGCCCTTCTGGCCATAGTTGCAGTGCCGTTTGTGGGAGCGATCATCATGGGGCTGGATCGCAGGCTTACGGCCAGGATGCAGGGCAGAGTAGGTCCTCCGCTGCTGCAGCCGATCTATGACGTTCTCAAGCTGTTGCGTAAGGAGCCTATAGTCGTCAACAGAGTTCAGGTGGTCTATGCCTGTCTCCATCTGGCGTTCATGATTCTCTGCGTCGTTCTGCTGGCTCTGGGTCAGGATATGCTGATGGTGCTCTTTGTCCTGGCCTTCTCCACCATAGCTCTGATTCTGGGTGGGATGAGCGTGCGGTCACCTTACAGCAGGATAGGCAGCCAGAGAGAGATAATGCAGATGCTCTCCTATGAGCCCATCCTGATTCTGATGATGGTAGGCATATATCTGATCAACGGTAGTTTTATGGCTCGCGATATACTGGTGTCGGGCAAGCCGCTGCTGTTGTCGTTGCCGCTGCTGTTTCCTGCTTTTCTGTTGGTGATGACCATCAAGCTGCAGAAATCACCCTTCGATTTTGCCACTTCGCATCACGGGCATCAGGAAATAGTCAAGGGTATTACGCTGGAATATTCGGGTCCGTTCCTGGCTATTCTCGAGATTGCCCACTGGTATGAGACGTTTCTGCTTTTCTTCATCGCGACCATGTTCTGGGCTACCAGCATTCCGGTGGGGCTGCTGATAGCGGCCGTCTGTTTCTTCGGCGTGATATTGCTTGATAATATCGTAGCCAGGCTTACCTGGCCATGGATGCTTCGATTTATGTGGACCGCGGGTCTGGGTCTGGCAGCCACCAATATACTGTGGCTGTATATCTGAGAGTTATAAGGAAGTGTTGATATGAGTTGCCGGGAGAAATCCCCCTGGATAGTTCATTTTAATTGCAATAGTTGCAACGGGTGCGATATAGAGTTCCTGGCCTGTCTGACGCCGATATACGATGTGGAGCGTTTCGGCATCGTGCATGTGGGAAATCCCAAGCACGCCGATATCCTGGTAGTAAGCGGGGCGGTGAACCATCGCAATGCCAGGGTGTTGAAGAACGTTTACGAGCAGATGCCCTCGCCCAAAGCGGTGGTGGCTCTGGGAGCGTGCGGCGCTACCGGCGGCATTATGGCCGATTGTTATAACGTTCTGGGCGGGGTGGAGAAGGTCATTCCCGTAGATGTTCTTGTGCCCGGCTGTCCGCCGCGTCCGGAGGCCATCATGGACGGCATACTGCAGGCAGCCAAACTGCTGAACGTGCGCCGGGAGGATCGTCCCATAGAGGCCGAGGTGCGATTGACGCTTCAGCCCGTGGGTGAACCTGAAAATGTCTGAAGAAGCTTGTGCATGGGAGAGATGAGAATGGGTTCGATAGATGCGATAGAGATAAGCCTGGATAATCTCCTGCAGGAGGTTTCCGGCAAGCACAGGCAGGGGTATCGTTTTGTGACCATGACCTGCACGGATGTGGGAGACGGCTACGATATCCTCTATCATTTCGATAAGGATTATGAGCTTTTCAACCTGCGCCTTTATCTGAAGAAGGGCGAAGAGCTGCTCAGCATATCGTCGGTTTTCTTTGCTGCGTTGCTGGCGGAGAACGAGATCAAGGATCTCTTCGGTATTCCCGTCAGGGACCTGGCCATAGATTACGGCGGCAGATTTCTGCTGACCGAGGATGCGCCGGTGGCCCCCATGGG
>JAQVUQ010000155.1 GCA_028699365.1 bacterium
GGAAATAGCAGAGCTGGCCCGTCTGGCCCGACCGGAGGTGGGGTTGGTCACCTGCATAGGAGAGACACATATCGAGAGATTGGGCTCGATCGAGAATATAGCCTGCGCCAAAGCGGAGCTGATTCAAGCTCTGCCGGAGAACGGGACGGCCGTTTTGCCGGTCGATGACCAATACTTCAGTCTTCTAAGAGAATTATCGCCGGTGCGCTGTATCACCTTCGGTCTGGATGCCGCAGCCGATATCAGGGGAGAGAGTATATCCGAGCAAGAGAACGGCACAGGTTTTGATATCTGCTTTGGCGGAGAACGCGTAAGGGCCTTTATTCCCCTGCCGGGACGGCATAATGTCCTGAACTCCCTGGCAGCCGTGGCCACAGCCGTATCGCTGGGATTGAGTCTGGATGAATGCACGGCAGGCCTGTCCTGTCTCAGGGGCTGCTCCATGCGGCTGGAGATGCTGCAAAGCTGCGGCGGCATCCGGATAATCAGTGATGTCTACAACGCCAGTCCCGCTTCCGTCAGGGCGGCTATCGATGTCCTGTCCGGTACGCAGGCAAAGCGCAGGATCGCTGTCCTGGCCGATATGCTGGAGTTGGGCGAATCTTCGGATCGCTTGCACAGAGAGATAGGCGTTTATGCCGTGGAACGCGGTGTGGATCTACTCTTTACTTGCGGATCGCATGCTGCCGGGATCGGCCTGGGAGCTGCAGCGGCAGGTATGGAAAAAGAGCGTATACGCCATTTCTCCGACAAGAGAGATCTGGCGGCAATACTTTCGGATACGGCATCGGCTGACGACGTAATACTGGTGAAGGGTTCCAGAGGCATGGCAATGGAAGAGATCGTTGATATTCTTCTGAAATCGAATGCGGAACCATCTCAAATGCGGAATGCGGAATGCGGATTGCGGAATAATCCGAGTCCGTAGTTCAGCATTTAAGCAGATACCTTATGGATGTGAAATTACTTGGAATGTAGAAGATGAGGGCGGAGTTAATCAGAATGCAGGTTGTGGAACTTATATGAATACGGGATTGGGGGCTGTTATCGCTTTTGTTGTTCCATTGCTGCTGGTTCTGCTGCTGGGGCGGCCCGTGATAAATCTGCTCAGGAGAGGCAGTGCCGGGCAGGTTGTCAGGGAAGACGGTCCGGCTACTCATCTGAGCAAGCAGGGCACCCCCACCATGGGCGGCTTGCTGATAGTTATCGCCGCCACCGCCGGTATTTTGCTGAGCAGCCCGATCAGGCAGAGTTGGCCGGTGCTCTTTGTTCTGTGGGGATATTCTCTGCTGGGTTTCTGGGATGATGCCATCATAGTTCTTAAACACCGTTCGCTGGGGTTGAAGGCCCGGCAGAAACTGCTGTATCAGTTTCTGCTGGCCGTACTGGCCGTATCGATTGCCAGAGAGCATACATTCAACGGCACGCTTTGGCCGTTGCTCTTATCTTCTCTCTGGGTCTTTGCCTTGGTATCTATGGCCAACGCCGTCAACCTTACCGACGGTCTGGACGGTCTGGCGGCCGGAACACTGGTTCTGGCTTTTGGCGCTTACGCCGTCATCGGCTATATCAGCGGAGCCCATGCTCAGGTGGGACAGGCTCTGGCTCTGGCAGGCGGTTGTCTGGGATTCCTGGCCTTCAATCGTCATCCGGCGGCCGTATTCATGGGTGATACAGGCTCTTTGGGACTGGGTGCCGCCCTGGGCATGCTGGGCCTCATGACCGGATCACCCTGGTTGCTGGTGGTTGTGGGCATGGTCTTTGTGGCCGAAGCGCTTTCCGTCATGATTCAGGTGTCCTTTTTTAAGCTGACGGGGGGACGACGTTTGTTTAAAATGAGTCCGCTGCACCATCATTTTGAACTGTCCGGTCTGTCCGAGACCCGGGTGGTATCTTTCTTCTGGGCAGCGGCCCTGGTGTGCGGTGTGCTGGGAGTATTCCTGGCCGGATAAATCCGGCCAGGAATAGGCTGAAGCTTTTTAGTCTGAAGTCTGAAGTAAAACGCTCAAGTATGAACTGATAGCCTTAAAGCCGGGAAGTAATCCTGGATATTTGAAGGCTTATAAAGTTTACCAGAGCGTAACTACTTCAGCCTTCAGTCTTCAGACTTCAGACTGACTAAACAGTGAGGCAAAAGAATGTCGAGTATGTTTGACGGAAAAAGAGTGGCTGTCATCGGTTACGGTCTCAGCGGCAGGGCTGCGGCAGAGGTTCTGCTGGAAGCCGGGGCTGAGGTCAATATAGCCGACAGACGCTCGCAGGAACGGCTGGAGATAAAGACGGTGTCCGCCAATCCCGGTATCAGGTTCTTTACCGGAGATGATCAGGCATCGGCTCTCAAGGATGCCGATCTGGTGGTAACCAGCCCCGGAGTGCCGGCCGGTTCTCCTCTGCTTCAAACAGCCGTAAATATGGGACTGCCGGTATGGAGCGAGGTTGAACTGGCCTGCCGGATCTGCCGTGCCCCTATTGTGGCTGTGACCGGCACCAACGGCAAGACTACCACGACCACTCTCATAGGGGAGTTGCTGCATCGCACCGGTCGCAAAACGGTAGTGGCAGGCAATATCGGTCTGCCGCTGACCGAAGGGATGCACGGCTGCCCGGATGAAGCCTGGGTGGTAGCCGAGATAAGCAGTTTTCAGTTGGAATGGGTGGATGAGTTCAGGCCCCGGGTGGCTCTGCTGCTCAATCTTACGCCGGATCATCTTGACCGCCATGGAACGGTTGAGCAGTATGGAGAGATCAAGCGGCGCATTTTCAGGCGGCAGGGACCGGACGATACGGCCATACTCAACGCCGACGATCCGGCAGTCAGGGCCATGGGAGAGGGGTTGAATTCCCGTGTGCTCTACTTCAGCCGCAGGAATTCCCTGCCTGAGGGGGCCTGTCTGGAAAACGGGCGGATGATTGTCCGTCTTGACGGCCGCATCTGCGATCTGGGCAGCCCGGCTGAGATGAAGCTGCGGGGGGGGCATAACGTGGAGAACGTCCTGGCATCCGTTCTGGCGGCGGCGGTATGTGGTCTGGAGGAAGATATCCTGCGGCAGGTCGTTCAGTCATTCCCGGGTGTGGAGCACCGGCTTGAGCCGGTAGCCGTAATCGACGGTGTGGAGTATATCAACGATTCCAAGGGGACCAATCCCGATGCCTCCGGGAAGGCCATAGAAGCTATGGATAAACCCTTTGTACTCATAGCCGGCGGAAGCGACAAGGGAACGGATTTTACGGAGTTTGGCAGATTAATTGCCGGCAGGGCGGGCTATCTGGTGCTTATTGGAGAGACGGCCGACCGCATAGAAAAGAGCGCTGCTGCCGCCGGATATGACCGCATTTATAGAGCCGGCACGCTGGAAGAGGCGGTACGCCTGTCCGCCGGGCTGGCTAAACCGGGTGAAGCGGTTTTACTCTCTCCGGCATGCGCCAGCTTTGATATGTTCAGTAATTACGAGGCACGAGGAGCGGCTTTTAAAAGGGCCGTTCTAAAGGAAGGTTGATGAATTTGGCGACCCAGGGAAGGGGCATTGACAGATCGCTGCTGCTGGTAACCATGCTGCTGACTATTATCGGCCTGGCCATGATTCTCAGCGCCAGCTATGTCAAAGCCGAGGGGATGACGGGAGATCCGTTCTTCTTCTTTAAAAAACAGCTTATATGGGTATTTATCGGCTTTGGTGCGCTGCTCTGCGGCATCAACATCGATTACAGAAAGCTCCGCCCTCTGGCAAAGCCCATACTCTTGGGTGTCATAATCCTGCTGGGGCTTGTTCTGGTAGGAGGGTTGGGCCACAGCGCCAAGGGATCTGTCCGATGGATCGGTTACGGCATGTTTAAATTCCAGCCTTCGGAGTGGACCAAGGTGGCCGTTGTCATTTATCTGTCGGCGGTAATTGCCGATAAGCCGCGTCAGCTCGTCAAGCTGCAGCGCGGTTTTCTGCCGCTGCTGTTGACGGTGCTGCTGGTATTCGGGCTGGTACTTCTGCAGCCGGATCTGGGCACGGGCATCACCATATTGGTTATCGGTTTCGTTCTTATGGCAGCGGGAGGAGCCCGGGCCAAACATCTGACGATGACCGCGCTGTCGGCGCTGCCGGCAGCCGTGTTTGCCTGGCTCTTCGTTCTGAAAGATTATCAGAAGGACAGGGTGCTGACCTTTCTGAATCCGCAGGCCGATCCGCAGGGCAAAGGGTATCATATCATTCAGTCGCTTATTGCGCTGGGTTCCGGTGGTCTGCTGGGAGCCGGTTTCGGGAACAGCAAGCAGAAGTTTCTCTATCTGCCGGAGCAGCATACGGATTTTATCTTTGCCATTATAGGCGAGGAACTGGGACTTATAGGGACGGCGACAGTGGTGTGTCTGTTCATCTTCTATGCCTGGAGGGGATATCGCGCTGCCACCAAATCAGGCGATGCTTTCGGGGCTCTGCTGGCCTGTGGGCTGACTACCATGGTAATCTGTCAGGCTCTGATCAATATAGGCGTGGTAACCAGCTCCATGCCGGTGACCGGTATCCCGTTGCCGTTCATCAGCTATGGAGGATCGTCGTTGACGCTATTGCTTTTTGCAACCGGGCTGCTTTTGAACGTATCCAAATCCGGGGGGAGAGTGCAGGCAGGTGAAAGTAGTAATCGCCGGCGGAGGAACCGGCGGGCATATATATCCGGGACTGGTAACAGCCGCTGAACTGAGACGGAGAGGCGCTGCTGTCTTCTGGATCGGGACCGGCGCCGGGCCGGAGGGACGCCTGGTGCCGCAGGAGGGATTTGAATTCATTCCCATCCGGGCGGCATCGCTGCCCGGAGTGCCTTCCTGGAGTGCCTTCAAGAAGTTGGCGCAGTTAGGATCCGGCCTCTTTGAAGCTCTGTCCTGCCTGCGGCGTATCCGGCCCGATCTGGTTATAGGCTTTGGAGGCTTTGTGTCGGTACCCGCTGTAGCCTCGGCTCTGGTGACGAGAGTGCCTGTGCTTCTGGCCGAACAGAACGTTCTGCCGGGCAAGACCAATCGCTTCTTTGCCTCCAGGGCTGCAGCCGTGGCCGTCTCCTACGACGAGAGCCTGCGGTATCTGGGGAGAGCCAGGACGGTGGTAACCGGTAACCCGGTGCGCCGGGAGATTATGCTTTGCCGGGAAATGTCTATTGACGAGCGCCGGAGGATTGCCGGAGAACTCGGGCTGTCTCCGGACAGGATGACTGTGCTGGTCTTTGGCGGGAGCAGGGGAGCTGCCAGTATCAACAGGGCGGTGCTGGATGCCGTGCATCGGCTCGGAGATCGCCGGGATCTGCAGTTTCTGCACCTGACCGGCCGTGACGGCTTTGAATCGGTGAAAGAACGCATGCCGGAGACGGGCAGGACGATATATCGCGTCATGCCGTATATGGATGATATGCATAAGGCGCTGGCCTTAGCGGATCTGGCTGTTTGCAGGGCGGGGGCCACAACGATGTCGGAGCTGGCATGTTGCGGTTGTCCGGCAATAATGGTGCCTTATCCTTATGCGGCGGAGAACCATCAGGAGTATAACGCCCGTTTGGTCGAGAGAGAGGGCGGGGCGCAGGTCATACTGGACAACGTGCTGGACGGAGACGATCTGGCCGGTAGAATAGAGATGCTGATCAGCGACAGGCAGGAATTGGACCGTATGGGACGAGCCGTCAGATCGCTGGCAAGAGACGATGCGGCCGAACGCATCGCCGATCTCGCTGAGGATATAATAAAAGTCTTCAGACTGAATTGACTTGTTGCGGGTATAAATTATATGAACCCGGTGTTTTGTTTTGCTGCGGAATATCGGGAAAGGATGGAAACGGGACGTGCCATCCTTGAGAAGGGAGTAGAGATGACAAGAGATGATCGTATACACTTTGTCGGTATAGGCGGTACCGGGATGAGCGGTATAGCCAAGGTGCTGCTGGAGATGGGGTATCATGTCTCCGGCTCGGATATCAAAACCTCTGAGACCACGCGCAGACTGGAGCGCCTGGGAGCGACAATACATATAGGGCACGCCGCCGGGAATCTGGGCGATGCCGATATAATAGTTATTTCTTCAGCCATACCACAGACTAATCCGGAGTGGGAGGAAGCCAAACGGCGCGATATAATCGTCATGCAGCGTGCCGAGATGCTGGCTAAGATAATGGAGGATCGCATCGGAATAGCGGTGGCCGGCACGCACGGCAAAACGACGACCACTTCCATGATCGCCCTGCTCCTGGAGCGCTGCCACCAGGATCCCACCGTCGTCATCGGCGGGGAATTGAACGATATAGGCGGCAATGCCAAACTGGGGCGCGGCAAAGTGGCTGTAGCCGAGGCCGATGAGAGCGATGGGTCTCTTCTCAATCTCAGCCCGACCATAGCCGTAATTACCAATATCGAAGCAGATCATCTCGATTACTACAGCGGCATAGACGACATAATCAGGACCTTCAGGCAGTTCCTCTCCCGTCTGCCTGAAGACGGCCATGCAATTCTCTGCATCGATGACGAGAACGCCGTTTCCATTATGAAAGAGGGAGACTCGCGTTTTATCAGCTACGGCTTCTCTCAGGATGCGGATTTTCAGGCCAGAGAGGCCAGGTTCTTCAAGAACCGTTGCGTATTCGAATGCTGGTATCGCGGCAGCCTGCTGGGTGAGGTCAAGCTTAATGTGCCGGGCAGGCATAACATTGCCAATGCTC
>JAQVUQ010000156.1:0-5232 GCA_028699365.1 bacterium
CGCAGAGGTGAAGATAGATGCCAAGCACTCCTACGAAGACTCCATCCTTTCCGTTACGGAGGCCTGGAAGCTGTACGGAGACAGGATCGCTATCCTGGGGGGCTACGATGTAGACAGGCTCTGCCGGAGTACAGAAGAAGAAATCCGTGCCTATACCGGAATGCTGATCACGGAGGTGGGTGCAGAGGGCGGATACGCGCTGGGTTCCGGCAACAGCATAGCCTCATATATTCCCGTAGAGAAATATCTGACCATGCTTGACGAGGGCTGGCGTCTGCGTAATTGGTAAATGGAGTTCCACAAATAGCATAGTATACTATACTAAAAATGATGATTTAAGCATAGTATACTGTTGAGGATGAAATCCTGCCCCTCCTGTGATATATTATAATACGTGTCGCTTCGGCCGACCGGCCGGGCGGCAGGAACGTAAGAATTTCATCGGGGCTGGCGTTTGGCTTGGGCGGACCCAGCCGGGGGAGGCAAACATGGCAGAGATAAGAGCGTTCAGAGGCATCAGATATTCCGGCAGAGACGGAGCATCCCTTTCATCCGTGCTGGCTCCTCCTTATGACGTCATCGATTCCGATCAGCAGCGCGGTCTTTGCGACAGCGATCCGTATAATGTGGTAAGACTTATCCTGGATCAGGACCGGCCGGGCGACGGAGATACCGATAACCGCTATACCCGGGCGGCCGGTTATTTCCAGCGCTGGCAGGAAGAGGGAGTGCTCAGCCGGGACGAACAGCCCACGCTCTATCTTTACGAGCAGGAATACGCCCTTCCCGGCGGGGAGCGCCGCATTCGCCGCGGCATTATCGGCGCCCTGCGTTTGGTGGATTTCAGCCGCGGCATTGTTTTGCCTCATGAGCAGACCTTTTCCAAACACAAAGAAGACCGGCTGCGCCTGATGAATGCCTGCGGCGCCAACTTCAGCCCCGTTTTCGGGCTTT
This sequence comes from bacterium, assembly GCA_028699365.1. GTDB lineage: Bacteria > UBP13 > UBA5359 > UBA5359 > UBA5359 > UBA5359. The sequence goes on from JAQVUQ010000156.1 coordinate 955, forward strand.
ACAGCGAACCGGAGGGCCGTATTGCCGAAGTCTTCGCCCGGGGAACGGCAGGCAAATCGCTGGCCGTTGCCGATCTGGGAACGGAAACGCACCGTATGTGGGCGCTTACGGATCCCGATATGCAGGCCGTCGTCATCTCCGCCATGGCCGACAAGCAGCTCTTCATAGCCGACGGACACCACCGCTACGAGACAGCCCTGAACTACAGCCGTGAGCAGCGCCGTTTGCGCGGTCTGGGAGAAGAGGGCAATTACGATTTCGATTACGTCATGATGGTCATGGTAGAGATGTCCGATCCCGGACTGACCATACTGCCTACCCACCGTCTGGTTCTGAACGGAGAACTCCCGTCCCGGGAGAAGCTGGAAAGCTTCTTCGATGTGCGTCAGATCTGCGGCTGCTGCCACGGTAACGCCCTGTCGGATCTGGCGGAGGCCGGGAAGACAGGACCGTCATTCATTCTGCATACCAGGGATGCCGGCATGCAGTTGCTCACTCTTCGTTCCGAGATAGCCGCTTCGGGCCGGGTGGGGAATATCACCGGACCTCGGGCCGGCCTGGACGTCACCATTCTGCACGAGCTTCTGCTCAGGGACCTTATGGGCGTGGACGATACCGATCCCGGGACCATCTCCTTCGTAGTGGAGGCGGACAAGGCTCTGGAAGCGGTTCGAAACGGGGAAGCCGCCATAGCGGTGCTGCTCAATCCCACCAGGGTGGAGCAGGTCAGCGAGGTGGCTCTGGCCGGAGAGAGAATGCCGCGCAAGTCCACCTATTTCTACCCCAAGCTTATCACCGGTCTGGTAATCAATAAGCTGTTATGAGTTCGCGCCGGCGAAGAAACAGTGATCATATGACGCTGCCGGTGGCGCCGTACGAACGCACCGGCATGGGCATGGCCGCCCGGCTGTCAAGCGGCTGGGAGATACCGCTGCTGGCCCTGCTGGCGTTCTGCTGCGTGCTTTTCTTTACCCGTCATCTGCCGTTTTACTGGCATGATTACGACTATCTTACGGCTTTCGAGCGAGGTATCGATTGGAGTGCCGTGTTCGACATCGGGAGAGGGTTCTTCTACAGGCCGTTGGAAACGATGATCTTTTCCGGGCTCCACTCTCTTTTTGGGTCCGATCCTTTAGGCTATCGCCTTTTCAAAGCCCTGGTTGTCGCGGCTCTGGTCATAGCTTTGTATGTTCTCGTCCGGTTGATGTCAGGCAGCCGGCCGGCCGCTGCAATCTCTTCTCTGGTGCTGATTGCCTCTCCGTCCACGGTTCAAAGCGCCATGTATTTCAGCGATTTCGAACTGCTTGCCGAGACGCTGATACTCTTCTCCCTTATATCTCTCGTTATTTACAGACAAAATGGAGATAACCGATGGCTGGCGGGAGTGTTTCTGCCTGTGGCTGCAGCCTGCCTCATAAAAGAGACGGCCCGTATCTACCCTGTTCTGGCGGCTCTCTTCTTTACAACATACGAAGGGCGAGCCGGCATACTGCGTCACCGTAAAATTCTCCTCTTTCTTATAATGGCTGCCGTATGGCCCAACGTTTGCGGGGCCGGCGGGCCGGAGCTTTTCAGGACAGCCAGTCTGGATCGGGCCGTCAGGTTTGCCTCCCGTGCTCTTACCGGAATTACTCTGCCGCTGGCAGCGGTTATCGGGGCGGCTTTGCTGCTGACCTGGAGCAGGATACGCCGCTATCTGCCGGGTTGCGGTAAATGTGATGAACGCATGGCTTCCGCCATACGCTTTATGATGATATGGACGATCCTCGTCCTGCCGCTGACGGCTCTGGCGCCCCTTTCCGAATGGCGCTATCTGGCGGTGCTCTCCCTGCCGCTGGCCGGTGCTGCCGGTCCGGCCCTGATGGAATTGCTCGGGTGCATAGCCGTCCCAGGGGCTGTACGCAAGGCAGGCTCCGTGCTGTTGATCCTGCTGCTGGGCTTCGCCCTGCGGCAGAGCTTTGCCGCTTCGCGCTCGGCCGCAGGCACGGTGGGCTCTTACGTATCCGGCCTGGATATGGTCATGCGGTTTGCAGAGGGCGGAGCCGGTAAGGGGCGTAACATTTATTATCAATCCTGGCGTTCGGAACTTTACTCTCTCAAAGGTTCCGGCAAATATGTGAACATACCTGCCGATAAAGATCCCCTGCGCTACCTGCTGCAGAGCGGCGCGCGACAGGGCGATCTCTTTCTGTTGCTGCCGTTGAAGGAACTGCCGGTGGGGCTGCCGGTCGATTACGTGAGGGAGTTTGTCTCCGGCCCGAACAGGTTTGTCTTATATAGTATCCATTGATAATTCGTCCCCGGTATAAATGAATTTCGGTTGTCAGGCAGGATTTCCTGTGCCGGAGAGAGAATATCTTTAAAGTTAGCCGCTTTGCGGCGTTTTTTGGCTTGAACTCTTTTCTTTGAAGGCGAGGATCTGTCTTATGAAGCGTTTCTTCAACAGGTTGACATCCAGCGAGACGGTAGCGGGTTATACGTTCCTTCTACCCAACTTTTTGGGTTTCCTGCTCTTCACCTCGTTGCCGGTTCTGGCATCACTGGTGCTGAGCTTTATGGATTGGGATATCCTGACCCCACCCAAGTTCGCAGGAATATCTAACTTCGTTACCCTTTTCCACGACAAACTCTTCTGGCAATATGTCGGCAATACGCTCTATCTGATGGCCAATATTCCCATCACCATGGTGGGCGCCTTGCTGGTGGCTCTGTTGATGAACCAGAAGCTGCGCGGTATAGTCATCTATCGTACCATCTACTTCCTGCCCAGCGTCTGCTCCGGCGTAGCCGTCTGTTTGCTCTGGCGCTGGCTCTACAATCCCGATTTCGGTCTGATCAATACCATGTTGGGCCAGATCGGCATACAAGGCCCCGACTGGCTTTCCAGTACTACCTGGGCCAAGCCGGCTCTGATGCTGATGGGCCTCTGGGGCGCCGTCGGCGGCATGAATATGATCCTCTATCTGGCAGCCCTGCAGGGCGTGCCGCCGGAACTTTACGAGGCGGCGGAGATAGACGGAGCCAACGCCTGGCAGAAGTTCAAAGCCATTACCCTGCCGTTCCTGTCGCCAACCACTTTCTTCATCGGTATTATGGCGGTAATCCACGGCTTCCAGGGCGGATTTATGTCGGCCTTCATTATGACCAACGGCGGTCCGGCCGGATCGACGACCACTATCGAATACTATATATACAACAACGCTTACCAATGGTTCAAGATGGGCTACGCCGCCTCGATTGCCTGGGTGTTGTTCATTGTTGTGCTTATTATCACTTTGTTCAACTGGCGCTTTGGCGGCAAGTTGGTGCAGTATAACTGATCTTTCGAAAGCTTATATATTATAAAGGGTGAATGATATGAGCAGTATGCAAAACAACGATGCACAGGTTATAAGCAGAGCGCCGGCGAGAGCCGACAGCGATGCCTACTTACGATCCCGCAAGCGCAAGCTTGTAAGGGACAGGTTTCTGGCGATTGTTACTCACACCGTTCTGATAATCGGCGGTATTTCAATGATCGTTCCCTTCCTGTGGATGCTGTCTACCTCTCTGAAGGAGCCGGGAGCCGTCTTCACTTTCCCGCCGCAGTGGATACCAAAGCCGGCGATGTGGGACAATTACGCCAGAGCATGGAGCGCCGTTCCCTTCGGACGGTTCTACCTCAACAGTATCTTCGTGGCTCTGGCCGTAACCCTGGGACAGGTCTTTACCAGTTCTCTGGCGGCTTACTCTTTCGCCAGACTTCGCTTCCCGGGCCGCGATAATATCTTCCTTGGATATCTGGCTACCATGATGATACCCGGTTCCGTTACTATGATACCGGTTTTCATCCTGCTTAAAACTATCGGCTGGATAGACACCTACTGGGCTCTGATAGTGCCGGGCATCTTCAGTGCCTACGGCACCTTCATGCTGCGCCAGTTCTTTATGGGTCTGCCCAGGGATCTTGAAGATGCGGCCAAGATAGACGGCTGCAGTCTCTTCGGAATATATTATCGGGTAATCCTGCCCCTGTCGCTGCCGGCCCTGGCCACGCTGACTACCTTTACCTTCATGGGATCGTGGAACAACTTCATGTGGCCGTTGATCGTCATCAACTCCATGGAGAAGAAGACGCTGCCCATCGGTCTGGCATCCTTCCAGGGGCTTTATACCACCGACTGGACACTGCTTATGGCTGGATCGATCATCGTTCTGCTGCCGGTGCTGATAGTCTTCATCTTCAATCAGCGCTTCTTCGTCAAGGGTATCCAACTCGGCGGCGTCAAGGGCTAAAAA
>JAQVUQ010000156.1:5332-6658 GCA_028699365.1 bacterium
TGAATGTAAACACCTGACCCCTATCCTTATACATACTAGGGCATTTCGGGCTGTTGGACACAATATCCATAACATGCTATAATGTTATAGACACGATGTATAAAGGAGGAAGCAAGCGATGCCTAGTGTGGATTTTGAGAAACTCAAACGCTGTATTAAGATACCGGAAGCAGCCGAGAGAATTCTCGTCAAGAGAGAGAAAGAGATCAGTTTTAATCTGACCATTATGCTGGACGAGAACACGGTGATCGAGGGAGATTGCTATGTTGTATATCACAACACCGCTCGTGGCCCGGCCAAAGGGGGAATCCGTTTCTCTCCCATGGTAACTCTTGAGGAGACCAGGGATCTGGCCGAGAGAATGGTCTGGAAGACAGCCCTGGCAGGGATACCTTTCGGCGGGGGCAAGAGCGGCATACGTCTGGACCCGACCAAGATAACCCGTTTTCAAAAGACGGCGGTGCTCAAGGAATTCGTACATATGATACAGTGGGAATTGCGCAGCGGAGCGTATGTGCCCGCACCGGACATGGGCACTACTCCCTTCGATATGGCCGTCATCTACGGAGAAACTCATATGCCGGAGAGCATTACCGGCAAACCTCCGCGGGTGGGCGGCTTACCGGGACGCCGCGAGGCGACGGGACACGGGGTGGCTTTTGTGTCTATTATGGGCCTGCAGGAGATACTGCGCCAGGTGCCGGAGAGGACTACGGTTGCCGTACAGGGGTTCGGCAATGTCGGAAGTTATACGGCGCTCTTCCTTCAGGAATACGGTTGCAAAGTGCAGGCCGTCTCGGATGTAAGCGGAGGTCTCTATAATGAGAAGGGCCTTGATATAGCGGATCTGTTTGAATACACCCGCTTGAACGGCAGCATAGCCGGCTACGACAAAGCGGAATCCATTACCAACGAAGAGCTTCTCCTGCTCGACGTCGATGTTCTCTGTCCCTGTGCGCTGGAGAATGTGATTCACGAGGGCAACGCTGCCGACATCAAAGCCAGGATGATAGTGGAAGGGGCCAACGGCCCGACCACGGCGGGAGCCGACGCCGTTCTGAATGAAAACGGCGTGGTAGTGATACCTGACATTCTGGCCAACAGCGGCGGCGTGGTGGCATCCTACGTCGAATGGCGCAAGGCCAAGAGCGGCAGTATTACGGAAGCATCGGAGACTTACCATACCATAGACGACCGCATCGGCCTGGCTTTCAGCCAGATGCGCGAGTACAATCAGAAGTTTAAGATAGATAACCGGACTGCTGCACAGGCCATTGCCGTGGAAGAGTTGATCTGCTCCATGCGCGACAGGGGCTGGATGTAGAT
>JAQVUQ010000157.1 GCA_028699365.1 bacterium
TGCAAAGTTGCAAATCAGGCTCTGCGAGCTGGAAATCTCCCAAAAGTCCAAATAGCAATTCACATCCAAAACCGGCAGTGGCAAAGGATGAAAGCATCTGAATATCGCCCACTTCATTCATGAAATCGCAATAAGGCCCCGTAATCCACCTTACGCAAAGCCCCGTTGGCGCTTATCAAGGAAAGGCAAGACAGATCGGCATCAGCCACCGCACCACCGGCAAGAGCTATTCCTTCCAGTAGCGTAGAGCCTTTAGGCAACTGAAACGCCCCCGGGTTCTTCACTTCCCCCAGGACAAAGACCTTGTCATACCCCAGGCTGACAACGGTTATGCTTACTCTAGGATTCCTGATGTAATCGGAGAGTTTTCCGGCCAGCAACTTTTCGGCATCCCTGGAGGTCAACCCTGCCAGCGTCAACTCGCCGGCCAGCGGATAATCTATAGCACCGTCGCTGCGGACAACCTGTTTCATAGAAAGGTTGTCGTAACCGAAGACCATTATCTGCAGATTATCTCCCTTTCCGATGCGATGCTCCCCGGCAAATGACACAGAACATATGCAAATCACCAGGATACATAGGGCCAAAAACTTAGTAACGTTTTTTTTCACTGAGATCAAGCCTCCTGTCGTCGCTTGCGAGGCTTGAATATCCTCTTCAGCGGAGAGTTGTGCCTTGTTTTTTTGGTATCCTGACCGTAATAGTAATAGTAGTAATAGTTATAGTTAAGGTATCCACCGCCATCCACCCTGACATTATTGAGGACAGCGCCCAGCAGACGCACCCTGGCATTATCGAATATATTCCTGGCCCGCATGGCCGCCTCCATGGCTACGGAAGAGGAATCCAACACAAGGATAACACCGTCCAGCCTAGATGCCAGAACGAGACTATCCGTTAAGGCAAGGCAAGGAGGCAAATCGTAAATGACGACCTCTGCCATATCTTCAAGGTCTTTTATTATTTCTTCCATACGGTTGGATGCCAGCAGTTCGACAGGGTTCGGCGGTATGGGGCCGCTGGCAAGCAGCTTCAGGTTCTCAATGTTAGTATCCTGTACGGCATCCTTAAGAGCAATGCCGCCGGATATGACACTGGTCAGCCCTATACCGTGAGCCAAGCCAAAGCTCGTATGCTGTGTGGGACGGCGCAAATCGCTATCCACCAGAATTACGTTCTTGTTGTTCATAGCCATGGAGAGGGCCAGGTTAGCGGCAGTCAGGGATTTCCCCTCAGAGACACCAGGGCTGGTTATCAGAAAACTACGTACCGGCCTGTCCACCGAAGTGAAGGCGATGTTGGACCGCAGCGTCCTATAGGCTTCGACCACCGGGTCACGATGGTCCAGATTGCTGATGATCTTGTCATCGGCCTTTATGCGCGGGATTATGCCCAGAGCCGACAGGCCTATCTTCTGCTCCACATCGGCCAGTGTCTTGACCGTATCATCAAGATGATCCAGCAGAAACGCCAAGCCCAGCCCAATAGCCAGGCCTAAGATCAACCCCAAGAGGATATTCTGCTTCGGTTTAGGTTCCACCGGTATCTGTGGCACAGGAGCATTTTCGACAAGACGGGCGTTGCCCGTCTGCATAACTTCGTTTATGCGTATCTCCTCCTGCTTCTGTAGAAGCATGGTATATATATTTTCATTGACTTCCTTCTCGCGCATCAGGCGAGCAAGGCTTACCTCCTGGCCCGGCAGTCTGGACAACCCGGTCTTCATCTCCTCGCCAAGGGAGGAGAGTGCACATGATTTGGCCTCCGCTGTCATGATATCCGTCTGCAGTTCCGCCACCTGAGCGCAAAGCTCCCGTTTGGCATCAAGATCAACATTGCTACCGCTGACGGCCCGTTTTATCTCCCCGGCCAGTCTAATACGTACAGCTTCAAGCTCTGCCTTACATTTGACCACCTCCGGGTGCTTATCCGTATACTCAGCGCTCAGGGAAGCAAGCTTTATTTCACCATCCACCAGGCTTTCCTTGAGCTTCTCCACCGTTGGAGAACTGGAAACCGATTCCAACGAGGAGAGCAATGCCTGGTTTTGCTCTCTCAACTGCGCCTTGAACTCGTTCATACGAGTCCTCTTTTCAATCATCTGCACCTTGAGATCTGCCATCTGGTCCTCCACTCCAGCCAGACTATTCACGATGCCGTTTGCAGTTGACGATAGCTCCATGATACCGGTCTTTTCTTTGAAACCCTTTATCTTCTCCTCGGCACGGTTCAACTGCCCCCGGGCAATGTCCATTTGAGCAGTAATATACTCCCTGGCCCTCTTGTTGCTCTCTCTGGACATATCGGTGCTCTGGATGATAAAGATCTCACCTACAGCATTAGCCACCTCCGCAGCCTCTCGTGAGTCGTTGGAGCGGTAGACAACCTCGATTATATTACTCTCCTTGTTGGCATGGGCAGCAAGGCCTGAGAGAATTTTCACCGGAGATACCTCCAGCGGGTCATCTGCAGCCTTCAATCTCTCCGAGACAGCCTCGGCCAGAGGATAACGCCTGAGCAGGGCGATCTGTTTATCCAGGCTTACCCCGCTAAAATACCCCCCCGACGCAGCACGCTCGCTGAGAACAGAATTAGGCGGCTCTATCATAATCCTCAGAGAAGTTTCGAAGACAGGAGCCTTGAGAGCGGTAAATAACACAGCGGCGGCAACTGTCAGAAAAACAGCCCCCAGAATAACCCATCTGCGCGCAAACAAAACATTGATATATTCTTTAAGACTTACGCTCTGTTCCTGTGTAACAATTTCATATTCCTGCTGCAATGTTGCTACCATTCCTTCCCGTATATTAGTTCTGCAGACGGCCGCATTCTCTCAATGACAAAACCACCCATATTATATTCGCTGGATTGTGCCCTTATTCCTGCATCCCCTGCACAGCAGTCAGCGTCTAAAGATCTTCAGGAGAGTATAAATAATGATCTTGAAGTCCGTCCATACGGAGGAACCGACGGCGTATTCCAGGTTAAGCCGTATCTTCTCCGGCATAATTTCACTGATGTACGCCTTTTCGGGGGCCTCGGCTGTGGCCAGCAATCCGCTCTCATCCCGGTATTTGATGGAGGCAGGATCGGTTATTCCCGGCATAAGGGCCAATACTTTACGCTGTTCAGGCGTATAGCACTCCACGTAACGAGGCACTTCGGGGCGGGGACCGACCAGACTCATATCACCCTTGAGCACGTTGAACAACTGTGGCAGTTCATCCAGCTTCAGGTCCCTGAGCAACCTGCCGTAGCACGTTATTCGAGGGTCCGCTCTCACGGTTAGCTGCAGACCGCGCCCTTCTGCATCTTCGACCATGGTCCTGAATTTGTAAATCGTAAAAGGCTTCCCCATGCGTCCCATCCTCGTCTGGCAGAACAGGATCGGCCCTTTAGAATCAAGCTTTATACACAGGGCCAGAACAGCCATTAGAGGTAAAAGGAGCAGCAGACCGGGAACAACACATAAAAGATCAAAAGCCCTCTTTAAAGTCAACAGCCCAGAATCTCCTTTACAGCCTTGATAACTCTATCCTGCTCTCTCTCCATCATACGCGTATATAAAGGCAAGCTGACCGCCCGCAGATACTCTCTGTAAGCATACGGATAATCTTCAGGAGACAAAGAATAGGTATCCCTCCAGTACGGATGTATGTGTAGCGGGATGAAATGGACACTGCAGCCTATGCCCAGAGACGACATGCTTTCAATAAAGCTATCGCGGCTGATCCCGCAGTCATCATTCAGACGTATGACGTAAAGATGCCAGGCGTGCATATCGCCGTGTGGAGGTTCGGGAGGGAGTCGTAGAGGCATATCTGCCAGAGCATCGTTATAGCGCTCCGTCATGACTTGACGTATTTTCTGAAATGAATACGCCTTTTTTAACTGGTGAATGCCTATGGAGGCAGCCAAGTCCGTCATATTGTATTTAAACCCCGGCGCGACAACCTGGTAATGCCAGGAAGGCGTGGTAGAGACATACCGGTCGAAGGCATCACGGCTTATGCCGTGAAGACGCATCACCCGGCAACGTTTCGCCATCTCGCTACTCCGGGTGACCACCATCCCTCCCTCACCGGTGGTGATGGTCTTGGTGGCGTAAAAGCTGTAGACGACGGCATCACTGTCCAGAGTTCCCACCAATTTTCCATCGCAAGTGCTCGGCAGTGCATGAGCCGCATCCTCTATGACCATAAGCCCATGCCTGCGGGCAATACGTATTATCCGCTCCATATCACAGGCCAAGCCGGCAAAGTGAACAGGCATTATCGCCTTGGTACGGGAAGTGACGGCAGCTTCTATGCCGTCAGGATCGATGTTAAGCGTTGACGGATCGATATCCACAAACACAGGCCTTGCCCCCAGATAGCGGATCACCTCCGCCGTGGCCGTAAAGGTGTAGGGCGTGGTGATGACTTCATCCCCCGGGCCGATACCGGCAGCTTCCAGAGCCAGATGCAACCCGGCTGTAGCGGAGTTAACAGCCACAGCTTCGATTCCCCCGCCCAGGAATGCTGCAAAGTCCTCCTCTAAGCGTCGGGCTTTCGGTCCGGTGGTGATCCATCCCGATTTAAGGGAATCCACCACCTCGGCAATCTCTTCTTCGCCGATATCCGGCAGAGCAAAGGGTATGAAATCACTCACAGTGCCACCTCCTCAAGCGTAATGGAATGGCGCTCCCGTCCAATGAAGACAGGAGATCACGGAACATGGAAACGGTTATTTCACGAGTATACTTGCCTCGATAGGCTGCCAGCGCGTTACGTCCCATGCGCCGGCAAAGGCCGGGATCGGACATAAGGACGGATACCGCTTCGGCCAGGCCCCGGGGATCATCCGGAGAAATAACGAAACCGCACTCCTCCTCCCTGATAACCCTGGCAATCTCACTGTCATCCTCGGCTATGCCTATGATGGGACGTCCGCTGGCAAGCACTCCAATAAGCTTGCAGGGCACGACAAGGCCGGAGAAGCCAGCAGCCAGAGAGACCATGGCGGCATGGCAGGCAGTCTGCGAAACATCCACGACATCCTCATCCATAAAGGGGAGAAAGGTTATATTATCCATTCCGCCGGCAGCTTTTTCCAGCGCCGGTCTCTTCCTGCCGCCTCCGATAAAAAGAAAACAGGCCTTCTCAGGAAGTAGAGACAAAGCCTCGATAAATATGCCGGCGTCATGGCACCAGCCAAGATTTCCCGAGTACTGGACCACGAACCTGTCGTCCAGGCTCAACTCCTTAAGGAGAGGATTATCCTTCGGGGAAATTTCGGCCATACCGTTAGAATTGTTCCAATTGGGAATGAAGACTATGTCGTCCTTACGCTTGCCGACGGTCAGGGCATCTACCCTTTGCCACATATCCCTGCCTATAACAACAAATTTATCGGTTTTCCTATAGAAAAGGACGTTAAGGAAGCGCCATAGTTTAAAGACCGGCGAACGCCTGCCAATCATTCCGCCTGCCGCAAGAACGTCCGGGTAGATATCGTGGACAAGGTGAACGATCCTGTACCCGGGGCGGAATATCTTCAGCAACCATACTATCCAGAGCAGAAAGGGAGGAGTGGTAAGAACAATAAGCGTGGCTTTTCCTTTTTTAAAGAGCAGGTGAGTAAAGACAAACAATATGTAGGTAAGACTGTTTATCATCCTGAAGGTCATCTTTCGATGCGGCAGACAGGTCGTCCCCCCCCTGTGGATATGAACTCCCATGTGCTCGATGTGGGACGCAAGACGCTTGCTGCCGTAATAACTGGGTTGCGCGCACAGGGCGGAAACGCTCATGCCGCCGGCAACAAGGTCCACCGCCAGTTCCGACATCAGCTTCCCTGAGGAAACCATCTCCGGATAAAAAACAGAATTAAGTATGATTACTTCCTGTTTGCTCTCAGCAGCCATATCTATGCCTCATTGTGAACGTTATTTTCCTGCGGGCCCACCCTGGCTACAGCGTATCTGTCACGCAATACTCTGGCCGGAGTACCTATACAGATCTTGCCTGCAGGCAAATCCGTAAAAGCAGCAGATCTGGCACCAAGAACGGTGTTTCTGCCCACGGTAACACCAGGTCCCACAAAGGCATCCGTCGCCACCCAACACCCGTCCTCCAAGGTTACCGGTCCTGTATGCAATATAAAATCAGGGTCATCGGGATCGTGCGTTCCTGTGCAAATGTGAGCATACTGGGATACCACGCACCCGCGTCCTATGGCTACAGGGGCCAGATTGTAGAGACGGGCTTCATCGCCTACCATTGCACCATCTCCTATAGTCAATCTCCAGGGGAACTCTACTTTAACACCCGGTCTGATAATAACCCCCCTGCCTATGCTGGCTCCGAACACCCTGAGCCAGAAAATGCGCCAGGAGTAACATGGCCGGGGCAGCAGATCGAAAAGCCATTGCCGCACAAGCAGCCATAACAGAAAAACAATCCCTGAGGCTCCCCTGCTGTAACCGGCAGGCACAATATTAAGAATGCCCCCGGTTTCACCACCCAGCCTTTTTCTATCCCCGGACATTTCAGGAGACACTGGATACCTCCCTGCCGCCGACTATGCCCTCGTACTGTTCCAGAACCGTAGAGCAGATGTTATCCCAGTTGAGATCGGAAGA
>JAQVUQ010000158.1 GCA_028699365.1 bacterium
TAACCGCCCGCCGGGCTTTGAATGAGCTTGAACAGGAGAATTTCTTGAGGCGCATCCCAGGCAAAGGCACTTATGTCGCCTCAACATTGCCCATACTCAAGAACTTCTCCGAGAGCCGGGAAATCGGTGTTGTCTTTCACGATGTATTCAAGATGACTGAGCCTTCAATTGCCAGGTTTCTGGAAGGCGCGGCTGCCGTTGCTCAGCATTTTGGCTATGTATTGCATATCTTTACCACTATGGGAAGAAGCATTTTTGCCGGTAACAGTGCTTTATGCCATAGCATTGAGCAGAAGAATTTGGCAGGATTGCTCTTGTTAAGTCCAATGGAAGAGGCCGAGATAAAGCGGTTAATGGCGAGCAGGTGTCCGTTTGTCGTTGTAAGTGATGTATATGCCGGTATGCATGTACCAACCGTATATTGTGATGATAGTGCTGTTGCGTATAATGCTGCCAAGGAGTTTCTTAGCCAAGGCCATCGCAAAATAACCTTGGCTGTAAGCCAGCGGTTGCCGGTTATGTCTCATATCGTGCGAGGAAGAGAGCGTATGAGCCAAGGTTATACTAAAGCTCTTAAAGAATATGGCGTGGATGATATTAACATAATAATTAATTATCTGGCAACGCCCGGCCAGGATACTGATGGAATAAAAAAGGATATCTGCAAGGCCTTGGGCGAGACGACGGCATTTATCGTCTCGGGTGACAGCCTGGCGTTGGAAATATGTAATTGCATTAGAGAGCAGGGCAAAGTGATCGGCAAAGACGTAGATCTTTTTGTATATGGAGATAGCTCCAATATCCCGGATGCAAGGATTGTTCGGAAACCGTTTAGCAAGATGGGCGAACATGCCGTCCGGAAGCTGATTAACATGCAGAACGGACTTGATGACGGGGGGCTGGAGGCGATCGTCATAGATTGCGTTGAGCCACAGACAACACCTGTTTAACCGTGTGATAGTCGTGAGAGACGGTTGCAAGATAGCTATGGAGGTACGATAGTGAAGCCATTTATCCTTTTTGGTATTGTCTTGGCTCTATGTATAAATACGGTCGCTTACTGTGACGATAGTGGTCTAAATGATAAAGGGAGAGAAGAAATGCATGTCCAGGTAAACCGGGATAACGGTGTGCCTATCCTGATGCTCAATGATAAGCCCATGCCGGTGATCGGCTATAGGGATCATCATCCTGTTGTTCATATGGAAACTACTGAGAGCTTTACAAAAGCCGGGATAAAGATCCATTTTTTGTCTATTAGTCCTGCCGGCCGGGCCTATCAGGGGAACGGGCTTTATAAATTGCTTGATAACAATGCAGAAAGTGTCTTAAAGAAGTGTCCCGATACATATTTCTTAATCCTGACCAGCGTGGATATCAAAAAAGCAAGCGAACCGCGCTGGTTTAATGGCAAATCTGATCAGTTGACGATCTGGCCACCGAATATGCGTGAAGGTGATCGTGTCTCAATGGCATCCAAAGCCTGGCGTGAAGAGGTAAAGGGGGATCTGCGCCGGCTTGTGGAACATGTAAAGAATGCGCCGTATGCAAACAGGGTGTTAGGCTTTTTCCTGAGCGGTGGGGGCGGAGAATGGGGGGATTACTGGGATTACAGTAAACCGGCCCAACAGGGTTTTATTGAATGGCTGAATGTAAAATACGGTGACGATGTTCAACTTTTGAAGAAAAAATGGAATGATCCAAATATTACCTTTGAGGCGGTTGCTATACCTGCCTGGAAGGAATTAAGCTCAGCCGACGATGGTATTTTCTATGATCCGGGCAAGAACCGGAGAATCATAGATTATCTGTTATATCATCATCAGTTGGCGGCTGATACAGCCATAGATTTCTGCAAAGTGATCAAGGAAGAGAGCGACAATAAAAAGCTGACGGGACTCTGGAACGGTTATATGTTTCTGCCGGAATGGTGGCAAGATGGAGATGCGGCAAACAATATAATTGCCAACAGAAGGGTAAAGATGTTTTCACGAATACTTGAATCGCCCTATGTCGATTTTGTTACCGCACCATACTCTTACCAGGAAAGGCATAGCGGAGGCTGCTTTGTTTCACAAATACCTCTGGACAGCATAGTTCTTCACGGAAAGTTGGCGCTTGTCGAGGATGACACCAGAACGCATCTTTCAACTTCGCATTCCGCCTACCTTTCATGTCAAAAATACGGGGATGACTTTGGTAAAGCAAGTAACGAGGATGAGTCTATTGCTGTTCTTAAAAGGAACTTTGCCGGTGTTCTGACAAAGCCTGGCAGCGGCATATACTATTTCGGCCTTGGCGATGACGGCAACAAGTGGTTTGACAGTCCGGCTATTCTGAACACGGTGGGAAGTTTTAAGGAAATAGCCGGCAATACGCTTGCCAAAGATAAGAATGCTTCAAATATTGCTGTTATCGTCAGCTACAGATCATTCCTGTATCAGAAAATTAACGATCTTAGCCGCGATTTCCTGCTCAATCAGATGTACCACAATTTAACTGTGGTAGGCGCTCCGTTCGATACCTATCTGGACAGTGACCTGAACGATAAGAAGTTTCCGTTCGACAAATACAAGATGTATATCTTTTTGAACAGCTTTTATCTGCCTGATGCAGAGCGTCAATTAATCAGGGAGAAGGTCTGTAGAAGCGGTAATACGGTGGTATGGATTTATGCCAGCGGTTTTATTGATGAAGAAAGTGCCCAGGTCGGCAATATATCGAGTCTTACAGGTATAAATGTGGCTAAATATGAGGGGAAGCTGACGCGTCTGAATTGCGTTGTCAACAACTATACCCATGATATTACCAAAGGCTTGCCCACCAATACGCGCTTTGGGTGTGAGAGGACAATGGAACCCGTGTTCTGGGTCGACGATCCTGATGCTCAAATTTTGGGTGAATTATCCTGTACTACAAATGAAGATTGGATAAGAACTTTCAGGAAACCCGGACTTTGTGTGAAACGCTTTAAGTCATGGACCTCGATATGGTCAGGGATACCCAATTTACCCTCCTCTCTGTTGAGGAATATGGCAAAATCAGCCGGCGTCCATATTTACAGTGAAGGAGATGACCAGGTCTTTGCCAGCCAGAAGGTATTCTCAATTCATGCTAGATATGACGGAGTAAGAAAAATAAGCTTCCCTAAGAAAACTAATATCTATGATCCGTTTAGCAAACGGTATGTTGCGCGGAATGTGGATAAAGTTGAGGAATTTATGAAAAAAGGCGATACGCTGATCTGGATGCTGGAATAGTTTAGCAATGAACGTGAGGTGTTTGCAGTGAACGTATATAAGAGATCTGAAGGCTTTACATTGAATGAGTTCTTAATAGTAGTTTCAATCTCCGTGTTACTGGCAACAATGCTTTTTTCAGTGTTCTCCAGAGCCAGGTCGGTGAATGAAGAAGCTATTTGCATGAACAATCTTAAGAAAATAGGCATTGCTTTGAAAATGTATGCGGAGGACCAGGGAAACGGCTCGGTTTTTCCTCCTGCTTATAACTCTTCAGGGATAGCTGGACAAGGAAGATACTGGGCGGATTTCCTGGCTCCGTACGTCGAGGCTAAGGGGAAATATGACAAGGCTGCCCGGCCCTGCTATGCTGACACTGTCTTCGATTGCCCCAGCCTGACGGTATACACAGCCAATGTGCCGGTAGACTACGCATATTTCCGTGTGCTGTGGGCATATTCCAACAATGCAGTAAATGATATCAAAAAAATAAAGAGGTTAACGGATGTAGGGATAATTGCTGATGCAGAGTTCTTTGCGGACGGCACCCCATCATCAGCTAAGATCGGTTCGCCGGGGGTTTCCGATACCCGTGCCATGTTAAGAAACAGGCACAATAATGGTCTGAACATCCTGTACTGCGACGGACATGTAGGTCATATGTCTGCTAATACAGGGGATGATTTAAGGAGCATATTCGATGCCTCCAGGCATTGATTGCGAAACATGTTAATAAGAAGATAAGAAAGGGTGTTTGATTATGATTAAAGAAAAAAGGTCACAGGGGTTCACATTGATAGAATTGCTCGTCGTAATAGCAATTATAGCGTTGTTGGCCGCAATCCTTTTCCCTGTGTTCGGCAAAGCAAGAGAAAATGCCAGAAAAACTACTTGTATGAGCAATCTTAAACAGATAGGTGTGGCTCTGTGGATGTATGCCCAGGATGAGGGCGAGGGTGCTGTTTTTCCGCCTGCATATAATTCCGCAGGTGTAGCCGGCCAGGGACGATACTGGGCGGATATGCTGGCGCCATATGCCGGAGCCAAAGGAAAATACGTCAGTTCTGCCCGGCCTTGCTATGCAAACACGGTGTTCGATTGTCCCAGTCTGACGGAATACACAACTAATATGCCGGTAGACTATGCATACTTTAGAGTACTGTGGGCGTATTCCAATTACCCATTAAATGATACTACGCGGATAGCAAAGTTATCTGAAGTAGGAATAATTGCCGATGCGGAGTTCTTCACGGACGGCACTACATCATCAGCAAAAATTGGCGACATAGGGGTTTCCAGTAGCTCTATCCTAAGGAACAGGCATAATGGCGGATTGAACATTCTCTATTGCGATGGTCATGTTAAGTATCTGACTGCCAAGATAGGGGACAACATATATACCATATTTGATTCATCCAAGCACTGATGTGGTGATAGCACGCTGCTTTTCCCTGGAGGTTGACATGGATGCGAAAGTAAATATATGGGGCAGCTTGTCGTCCCGTGCTTACGGTGCCAATGCCGTCTTCATTCCGGAGTACGGCAAGCCGGAGGGAATAGAGTTTATTCTGGTTCTTACCCAGGGCTATCCCTGTTTTAAGACACATCCGGTTCTGGACACATGGCAGGGTTATACAAGTGGCAGGGAACGCTTTGACAGCAATAGGAACATGCGTGTTCTGGGATGGAGCAGCCATCCTGACGCGAATTACTGGTCGTTCCTTTACCTGCCGGACAATGATGATGGATGCCGGCTTACGGCGGAATTCATGGCTGCAGAAACAGGTGAGCTTGATCTTCGTCTGTGCATGGAGAACCGTTCCACGGATGCCAGGGAATGGCGATGGGACATCTATGCCGCCCCGATTCATACAGATGCTCTGCCTGGTTTTGAATTAAAGGCGGCGAAGGCCGGGAATAATCCGGCCTTCGCCCTGTGTGGCCTGGACTGGGAGATAACGAGCCCGGAGATGAGTTTTAAAAGTGTGAAATTAATGGATTCAGGCTCCTGGTTCAATTTCCCGGCTAATGTGGATGCGGAGAACCCGCTGGAAGCGATAAAGATGCGCCTGAAGATGGAAGCAGAGCCGGTAACCGTTTCCGCCGGGGATAGCCGTATTGTTACAGTTACCCTGAATAGAGTTTCCAGCAGTGGGAGTATAAGCAACCCCACATGGCCGGAGATGGAAATACCATCAGGTGAAGAACTGCCTTATGCACACCAATGGTGGGAGACGCTGCATAACCGCCATTACGTCCGCTCTTTTAACAGCGATGCAATGACCTGTCGTTTCTTTCCGGCACATCAGTGGGGACGTTTTTATATCTGGGATGCAGGCATGACCATTATTGGAGCATTGGAAGAGAGCGTCACGCTGGCAGAAGAACAACTGGCAGAGATGCCCGATCCCGCTGTAATGAAAGAGGACGTTTTTATCGGCGTAGGCTCGTTCAACCCCACCTGCATTCTGGCCTGGTGGGAACTGTATAGCCTAACGGGAGATAAAGAGACACTGAAGCGCCATTATGAGCACATGAAGCGCCTCTTCCTGGCCTTCTATGCCTGGCCCGATCTGGTGCCTTCCCTTGATCACAACGGCCTGATCAAATCGAGGAACAACCGCAACGGCATCGATGATTATCCCCCGCTCGTATACTGTGACGGGCGTATTTTTGCCTGGGATTACAAGCGTACATTGCCGGTTAACCCAGACCGGCAGTTCAGGCAGGCCGAGCAGCCCGGATTAACCGCCATGGCCATAAGATACGCCAGGATTCTGAGACTTGCGGCTTATGTAAGCGGTAAAGATCAGGACGTGGATTATTTGAAAGTCCTGATAGAGAGATCTGAAAGAAGCCTTAACAAAGATCTCTGGAGTGAGGAACACGGTATCTATGCCTGGAGAACCGAAGAAGACGGTCTGCTTCCGATCTACGGCCTGGACGGATGCTATCCAATGCTGTCCAACTCCGTTCCTCCGGAACGTCTGAAGCGGATAACCTCTCATGTTTTTGATCCGGAAGGCATGTGGACGAAATACGGTCTGACAGTGGTGCCGCAAAACAGTCCTTATTATAGAGATAAAGGATACTGGAACGGCGCTGTCTGGGTGCCGCCGCAATGGTTTATGTGGAAGGCTTTTTATAACCATGGGTATATGGACAAGGCTGAAATCATTGCCGATAGATTGCTGGATCTATGGGAGAGGAATCATGCCGAAGATTTATGCTGCTGGGAAAAGTTCGATATCGGCAGCGACGGCAGAGGAGCCGGCAACAGCCGGTTATCAGGGCTTAGCGCCCCTGTAATCAGCCTGGCGCGGGCGCGACGCAGGCCGGGGCGGGTTCAATTC
>JAQVUQ010000159.1 GCA_028699365.1 bacterium
TGGGGTCTATGGGGTCAACTCTTGACACTTGACAATATTGTCAAGTGTCAAGAGTTGACCCCTTTATTGGGGGATAGTAGATGAACAGGTGGCTTATCCTGTCTGCTTCTCCCAGATATATCTCGCCCCATTTGCCGGTGGCGGCGGCGGTGAATTCGTAACCGTACCAGTGCTCTTCCACGGCGGCCAGGGGCACGCCTAAATCGCGCAGTTCTCTGGTCCGGGGATCGTAGTTGAAGAGGTGGGCACAACCGTTCTCTTCTCCGCCTATGCCGTAGACTCTGCCGTCCAGCCCTACGGTCAGGGCTCTGATCCGGTCTTCTTTGACGGGTTTGCCCAGGTTGATAATAGTGCCTGCCTCGGTATCCATGATAAAGAGCAGCCCGTCGTTGGTGCCGCCGTAGATGAGACGGCTCTGTTCGTCTTTGGCCCAACTGTCTACCCGGCTGTAGAGTTCTCTGCCTTTGAGGCTGGGTATTCTTTGGGGCAGGTCTTCCAGCTCTTCTGCCTGGGGGTTGTATCTGAAGAGTTGTCCTTCTCCTTTGGCACCGTAGATATGGCCGTTATCTGCCATGACCAGGGACTGGGAATATTCGTCGGTATCGTCGGCTCTGCCTATTATCTTTGTCTCGTCTGTCTCTATGTCATAGCGGAATAGATGGCTGTGCTTGTTGCTCAATCCGTACAGGTATCTGCCGTCCTTATCCATTACCAGGCTGCCTATGCCTTCTCCCGGCACCGGCTCTGACAGCTTCTCTGTCTTCCCGTTGGCGTGGTAGGCATCGTCTATGGTGTTCATAACCATGTCCTGGGGTGGGGTGTCCATAACTTTGCGGGCTTCGCCTTCGCCGTACTCGAACTTGAAGCTCTTGAACAGATATTCGCACGGCTTGTAGACGAAGAGCTCTCCGCTGTCTTCTTTCTCCAGGCTCTCGGTGGCTCCGAATATGCGCCCGTCGGGATGGGCTGCCAGGCAGGTTACTCTGGCGTTGTCTGCTATTACTCCTATATCCACCACGGTGTCGGCATCGGGGGAGGGATCGTAGAAGAAGAGGTGGGCTCTCGTACCTCCGGTGCCGCCGAATATCCGGCCGCGCCTGTCTCTGACCAGGGCGCCGATGGCGCTCTCCTCCGGCGGAATGGGTCTGGTAAAGTGCTTTGGCCCCAAATTCCGGGCCTGGATGTGCCCCTCATCTACAAAAGCTGATTTGATGTAATTGGACCTATAAAGCAGGAGCTTCTTCCTGCCCTCATCCTGAAACCGTTCCTCCTGCTCAGGAGGCGTCGGCCACTCTTTTCCGTCAAGATTCAATACCATAATCTATACCCTCCGTTATAACCCACATCAACCCCAACTGCGAATGATCCCCTGCTGAGAAACTCCGTTCCTCGAACCGCCTGCGGGAGTATACTTGAACATTTTGGTAGGTCGCATGCCTACATCGGCAAAATAGAGATTGCCCTCATAATCCCTGGCGGCCCGGCAGATATGGTCCGGGTAAATATCCCCGTCATGAATCGGTCCCAGATCCTCCCTGGAAAGGTTATCCGGATCGACCCTGATCAGGTGACTCTTATGATCCGAGCCTCCAAAATTCATGGCCATATAGAGGTACCCGTCAAGCCCGAAAACAAGGCCACCGGTGTGATCGTCTTTGATATCCCACCACGTGCCTGTCTCCGTGCCGTAGGGTTTCCCCAAATCTTCCATACGTCCCTGGCTCCCCTCTTCCGGGAAGTAGCGGAAAAGCCTGACATCAAAATCCCAGGTCACGCCATAGACGGCCCGGCCGTCCGGTGAGGAGACGACATCATACGGCACGGCATGAAAACCGTTCTTGAAAGAGGAATGGGGTATCTGCACCTCAAGCTCTTCCAGCTTTTCAGCCCCAGCATTGAAGCGCACCAGAAAGCCGTAATCGTTGGTGGTATAGCCGTTGCCCGCTCTGTCCAGAAAAATGCACTGGGGATTGAAGGAACCTATGCGCCCGTAATCCTTGACCGCTCTCCTGTCGATATCGTAGACAAAGAAATGGTCATGCGGATAGGTGATGCCGTAGATAAGCTGCTTCTTCTGATTCAGCGCCATGCAACGGGTGCTCTGCCGGGGAATCAGGTTGTCAACAAAAAGAATCTTCCCGTCCTTGGGATCATACCCGAAAATTTTAGAGCCGGAAAACTGCTTGATCGAATCCGACCAGGTATGCCAGGGACGCCAGACAAAATCGCCTACAGGCGGGCAGGTGCAGTGGGTGGCGGCGTAAAGCATGCCGTCTTCGGACGGCAGCAGGCAGTAATGCACCTTGCCGTGAGAAGGTGTGCCGTTATCAGCCGGTATGCCGAGAACATCAGCCACCTCCAGTAGATAATCCAGCCGGTCTCCGGCAGGGTCGTAAGAAGCCAGATAGGCGCTCAGCCCACCGGTCATCTCCCCGCATATACCTATATAGATCAATCCGTCTATACCGGTGATGACAGACCAGGTGGTATCGTGCACGGGTAATTTATCGAATACTATTGCTTTGAAGCCCATCTTGCTGTCCTTGTTACAAATATCTTCTCTGTCTACTAATTCTGTTTGTGGCAACAATATCACCGCTCCCTCGGAATACGTATTATATATCGGCAACTATCAGGACACATGTTAACATGTATAAACCTGTACAAATTATACCCTAAGTCTCTGCTTTGTCAAGAGCTTAAAAAAGCCCTCTTCAAAAAACGCAGCTTTGACAATCATATCTTCGGCGATATGTGGAAATACAAGATACAGTTGGAAGAGATCCGGCCGGCGGATCAAAAAATGACAAGGGCTGTTATCATCGAAAGCCGCGGTCAGGCACCGGAGCAGTATAACAGATGAGATGAGGATGAGTGATAAAAAAGGTGAGCAAGCCATACAGAAAGTGGCGTTCCTGAAAACGAGCTGCGGAATTCCCTGCTTCTCAGTCGGGGCTGACTAACTCGACATTTGAGAAATAGGTGCCGTATCGCGACAAGTCGCGGGTTATCAGTTTCAATCCAAGGACTGAAGCCTGTGCGCCTATATAGAAGTCAGGTAAGGGAGATCTCCTGGATCCACCTTTTTTACGATATTCCAGGAATGCCTTTCCAGCTAAAAACAACGCTTCTTTTGGGATCTCAAGCATTTTGAAGCCGGCACGTTGCACCGCTGATTCAAGCTCCTCAATACGCTTGAAACCGATCGATATTTCCGAGTAAATAACCGGATTAATGTATAATGCTCCGGATAAACTGTATTCATTCAATATGGATACGGACCATTCCGCCCAGACGATATCGTCCAAAAAAACGTCGAGGATGACGTTGGAATCGACCAGTGCTCCCTTCATAATTACTCTCCCCTCGTCAGAGCCATAACTTCATCGGTTGTTGTCCGAACGTCAGCTATTCCTCTTAATCCGGCGAATTTCTCGTTGGGGAGCTTCTTCTTTATGATATAGACACGATCATTTTCCTCAACAAAGTCGATCTCCGTTGCCGGGCGTATACCAAGTTTATCACGAATATGCTGGGGTATGGTAACTTGTCCTTTTATAGTAACACGCATCCCGTATACACCTCCAATGTCCGGTATTACTTATAATAGTAATACCAGGTATAAGTAATGTCAACGGGCCAGGCAAACCAAAGGCCAGGATTACATGCTTCTTTACCTTTTCAAAAAGGCCTTGATAGTCATATCTCCATGATCGATAAGGATGCTTTACACAAAACTGACAAAGGCGGTTATCATCGAAAGCCGCGGTCAGGCACCGGAGCAGTATGACAGATGGGATGAGGATGAGTGATAAAAAAGGTGAGCAGGCCACACAGAAAGCGGCGCTCCTGAAAACAAGATAATGTCCTGACGCCCCGGGACAAAGCCTTCAACCCGGTACTTGGACCAGTAGTCCTGCTCACCATAAACAGCTTAGCATA
The DNA here is from genome assembly GCA_028699365.1 of bacterium. Classification (GTDB taxonomy): domain Bacteria; phylum UBP13; class UBA5359; order UBA5359; family UBA5359; genus UBA5359. The sequence continues at coordinate 3,943 of JAQVUQ010000159.1, forward strand.
TTTCCGTTTGCCATACAATATAATCGCATTCTATAACGTTTCCCATACCATATTGCCCCATTTATCCTCGACAATATAGCCGCCTTCTTTTTGCTTATTCAGCAAGAGGTTGTTCTTCAGATAATTGAGATAGCCGCAATCGCCAAACCGGCCACCGCTGATATTCTTGATGCTCAATAGCAATCTCATGATGACCTTTTCCTGCTCTGCCTCAGGCAGTATCTCATCAAAGCTTTTCTTCAACGCTTCAAAAGTATCCAAGCTGTGTCCGAGTCTCTCGTCCTGGGTATAAACTTCTTTCCTACAGTAGTAACGACGATGTATCAGCTTCAGCAACTCCATTACCCCGGCATCGTTTACCGGTTGTCCGGCAAGATAGTTATTCCTGAACGAACTCTCTATGGTAAAGGCCATCCGGGCATGCTCCTCCGTTTTCTCGTAAATATCATATCCGAGGACATCCGGATTCACATCCCGTATGCCCCTTTCCACCTCCAGGCTAATCTCCTGATTCTGCCGTCCTATGAGGACATTCTTCAGATAACTGCAATCCGCCGTACAGGCGATATCAACGGCGCTGTGCTCCCCACAGCACTGTGAACAGATTAAACCGTTGAGAGCAGGACACACCCGCTTCCCTTTTCTGGAATGATTGATTGCCCTTTTACATTTCCTCGATAATCGGGACATTCTCCAGGCCGCTGAGTATTTCCAGGAGTCGCCTTTTGCGGGCGTTATCCCGGCGCAAAGCAGCCAGATAAACCTGCCATTCATTCTCCCGGCCCTGATCGTCGAGGACCCGGCGCACTTTACGAAGATAGCCGGCGGCTGTTTCATAGGCACCTACTTTTGTCTGAGCAATCAGCTCTTCCGCCAGTTTTTTCCAGATGGCCACGGCGCGTTCCGGTGCCGCGCCGGCTACAGCCTGAGCCACCTTATCATCCATGTTGTCATAACCCCAATAAGTAAAGCGTGGCTGACGCTGATCATACCAGCGCAGCACCTCGTCAGGCTGCTTCTCGGCAATAGCGATTTCAATCAGCACATCGGCAGCCGGATAATCGGTTGTCCGCTGCTTCTTAGGACCTTCCTTTATACCGGTCCCGGGCAGGGGCCATTCAGGTGCAGCCATGTCCGGCATGGCGCCGGTTTCCAGGTAGCGCAAGACAACCGGTCTGACCGTTTGCCAGACCCCGGCGCTCTCTGAGGCCTGCTTTAGTTCCAGATAACTTCTCAGGCCGGGGCTGTCGAAAAAGTCTTCGGCCAGGAAGGCTGCCGCACTAAGATAATCGCCTGCTTCTTCGCGCAACTCCCTCAAGGCGGTACGCAATCCGGCGGCTATGCCGGGGCTGTCTTTCCCAGTGGCCTCGATGCCTTTATGTATCCACTGTTCGGCCTCATCCCGCAAGCCTGCCTGCCTCAATTGTTTGACCAGACGGTCATAGCTCCCCGTTATCCGGGCTTCCTGGCGGCAGAGTTGCAACACATCTTCCTGCCGGCCGGCCTTCTCCAGTGCCTTGATCAGCCAATCGCTCAGGCGGTCGCGGCTATAATCCCGGATAAAGCCGTTCTCATCCGCCGGCTGCAGGTTATTCAGATTTTCCCATAGTTTGTCGGCTGCCAGACTCCACTCTGAACGGCTCAGTTCCTGTTCCAGTACTATGTCTGCATCCCGGCAAAGGTCATAGTTATCGCGCAGCACCAGTTCCAATGTTTGCAATATCTGCTCGGCCGGGGCCAGAGATGAAGCTGGGAACGCCCTGAAAACTACCCTGAGGCAGGAAGCTATCTCCTCTCCCAACTCCCCGTCATCCTGGCTGCTTTCCACCTGGTTTATGCCTCTCTCCATCAGTAGCCCGCCGAGGGTAATTACTGCGTCGGCATGCCCGCCGTCAAGAATTACTTCCAGGCGATCGCGCACCGGCGAATAATCAGGAATATATCCCTCGTCGTTCCAGTGATTACTCCAGGCTGGCTCACTGCTGAGTCTTATTATGTCACGCCTGACGGCATCCACCATCCCTTGCACCTCACCCGTGGCGAGACTCCGCCGGTCCTTCAGAAACCGCTCTACTCCGCTATGACTCTCCGCCAATTCCTGTATCAGGACTATGAGTTCCTCTTTAGTGTGCTGATTCAGGAAAGCCCGCAGAGTGACGCTGCCCTTGCCGGATGGCCTTACATCATTCTTACCTTCGGCAGCCGGGACTTCATCGTCTTCTTCGGCATCATCTTCTTCGTTCCATTCGTCGCCCCATTCGTCCTCGTCATCGTCCGTTTCCGTATCGCCATCAGTACCGGCAAGCATAGCCATGCGGTTGTCGTCATCCGAAACTACCGGTATCTCAATGCTCTGCTTCAGGAATTCGAGGTATTTGAGGACTACTGCTACGGCGTGTTTGCAGGTGCCCCAGTAAGGGCAAGTACACTCGGAAGTTAACTTGGAACCGTCATAGGTAACCCGGGTTGCATACAGGCTGCCGCCCTGCACCAGGGCTACCGGATCACCGTCCTCCGTACAGGCCAGATCCTGAACCCGCCTTACATAATTGCTACCCCGGGAGACAACGGCCGATCCGGCCCACTCCGTCAGGTCGTTGCGGGTCAGCTTTTTGTAAAGATCGGTTTTTTCTCTGTTGTTGCTCAT
>JAQVUQ010000160.1 GCA_028699365.1 bacterium
GGCACAAAGGCTGCACACCGGGATTTGAGCGCATCAAGCGATTTCCAGTTATAGATTGTCCTGTCGGCTCTGTATTCGGCAGCAGTCAGCAGGCAGGCAGGCGCATCCACAACACCGGCAGCCCTGTACACCAGAGCGTCCCCTTCCGCCAACTCTACCGGGAAGACAGTAATATCTTTGCCTACCTTACAGTTCAAGGGTTGGCCGAAGAACTCCGTGAGAACGCACCCGGAAAGACCCGTGTATTCACTCTCCAGAGTTATGTCGGCGGCCGGCACTTCCCTGCCGTCGAACGGATTCCCCAGAGTCAGTATGGTATCGCCCCCCTTGCCGAACCGCGACAGCCACAGATCTTCAGGGCCTTTCATGGCGCAAACCGGTTCCCATCCTGCACGCGTGGCCGCATCTATGGCAGGAAGATGTCTCATAGTCTTCTCATACCCCAGACAGGAATCGGGTTCGGGATAGATACCCAGCTTTAAGCAGAGCAGCAGAAACTGGCTGTGCAGAACCCTGAGCGCATCCCTGATTTCCAGCGGCGACATATCGTTCCAGTTCAGGCTGTTGCCGATGGGATCACGCCACATTCCGCTGAGCTGGCTCTTGGAGCGACGGCCGCGCATAATACGGTCATGCTCGAACCCTTTGATATCGTTTATCAGATGCACTACCAGCATCTCGCTGATGGTGGTATCGGCTCTAAGTGAAATGAGATAACTCTGCCGGGGCGGGCCAAGATTTGAGGCCATACCGGCGGTTGCTCCATCAGAGAGCTTGAGGCCGTGCACATAATCGATGATCATGGCGTAACCGACGGAATCGTGAACGAAGGCCCCCTTCTCGTCAAAAGCGGGACGCGGGCACTCTCTGATCAACTGCGGCTGGCGGAACAGAGCATCGACACGGTTGCTGTCCCACGCAAATCCGCGAACAGGATAGGTCTTGAGCACCTCCACCATATCCTTCTTTATGGCCTCAGCGGGAAGTCCCGCACCGGGGAAGAGCCGCCTGCTGCCGCGACCGGGAAGCCCGCCCCAGTCTCCTACCGTAGGAAAGCCGTCACGGTTATCTTCCTTCTCATAGGCGTTATTGTCAGTCCAGTTATACTTCTCCACCAGAGGCTTGTCGCCGTGAGAAAGGATATAGTAGATAGACGCTATGCCTTTTGACTCACCCCGCTCGGTCAGATAGCGGTTCCTGGCGATATTGTATTCCCGCTCGCTGCCGCCCTTCCATCCGTCCGGGTCCACGCCAAAAACTCCTGCAGGCGCAGTATACGGCTTGTCGTCACCCTCCCAGTATTCCGGCTTGTCCATGATGAAGAAGTTATACTTAGCCGGGCGGAAGAACCAGTCCCAGTCCGTAAAGCTTCGTCTGGCAAATTCCTGAGTGGAGTATTCTGGCTCCAGATAGCGGCTCTTTATCTCGTGGTTGACTACGCCGCCGTCATAGCCGCCTTTCAAGCGGCTGTCCGTACCCGGCCAGGCGCTCATTGAGAGAGGGAAAGCATCGTAGAAGACCTGAAGGGCGGAAAAATACCCGTAGGACGGATTGAAAGGCATGGCGGCAAAGGATACGCTCTCAGATTTGCCGGCCCACACCACCATTCTTGTTCCCTGCCAGAAAATCCCCGTCTTGGGGTCGCACCCCTCCTCCAGCCAGGAGACTATCTGCTGCGGGTCCATCCCTATTGCCAATCCGCTCCCGGAATCCCAGGCGCATGTCATGGGAAAAGTGCTGGCAAAGGCTGTCCGCACAAACTTCGCCGTCATGTCCTTATGCAGGTCTCTCCCGTCCCAGAAGGACGGGGTCCTGGAATTAAGTCCGGCTTGCAGTTGGATATCAAGCCAGAGATCCTCGGCAGAGTTATTCTGTACATTCAGCGTCCAACGGACCATATGGCCCGTTTTGACAGCCTGGCATTTATACCCTGTCTTGCCTGAGCTGTCCTTCCATTGGGAAGCATAACCGTTTTTTACTTTTGATAGAACGGCATTGGAAGGGATGATCTCCTTGAATTCCTTCTTCCCGTCACGCAGGACCAGTCTCATTTCAGGCAAGGGCTGGGAAACCCGAGTCAAGACGGCACCCTGCAGAGAACATGCATCCGGAGCAAACTGCTCGGCCGCACCCAACTGTGCCGGCAAAAGCAACAGAGCAATCAGAGCTAACGTGAACAGTAATCTGGCTGGAATATACAGTTTCAACAGGCCACCATCCTCTTAATTATTTCTGCGGAACAAAATCCTTATCATAGACAGCTCTGCGATATATCTTTATATTATCGAGAAGGCCATGAAGATAAGCGGTATATGATTGACTGGCACCGAACATCATGGGAGAGGTAAACGATTTAACGGGACCGCTTATCCCCTTGCTCGCAACCTTCTTACCGTCAAGGTAGATGGACAACGTGTCCTTGCTCCAGACCATTGCCAGGTGATACCATTTATGCGGCTCCATCTCCACAGGCTTGCTTACCAGACTGGCTTTGGTACCATCAGACTGCAGGCAGGCCGCCTGAAGTATCTTATCACCCACCGATGAGACGTATATCAACAATTGCATGCCGCCGGGAAAGAGCTTCTTTGCCTCTTCATTACTGTCCCGGTCTTTTCTCGTAAACGACCATACGTCAAATATGTAATAGACATAGGCACCGCTGGCCAGTTTGTTCACCTGACTAAACCCGGGCTTCACCCAGACCTCAACGGTCCCCTCCTCAGGATTGAGAGCCGAGATATCGTTGTACACCAGAGGCGAAGCAATCGACGGAACCGCATCCACCACTGAACCGAAAGTTTGGAAATCGCCCTTGGCCACCAGTACGGCCTTGTCAGTAATGCCCTCCCCATCTTTGGTAAAGCATATATTCTTTATACCCGGCGATAAAAAAGCAAGCGGATTGTTATCCGGGCCTACACCCTTTGCAAACCCGCTAACGAAGTCAGGCTTCTCTGCGCCGATTGCCGTCACAGGCATGCAGAGTAAGAGTGCCGTCAAAATCAGAGCTTTTACGGACATAGTTTTTACCTCCATAAGTTAGAGTATCTATCAATCGCTAAACCCTCTACTTGCGGTCGAAATACTCTCCCGTGCCGCCGCCTGTGCCGCCGTTCTGCAGCTTCTGGCACGCCTGTCCGGTCCAGGCAACATGGCCGTCCACCCATAGTATATTGGCACCGTTGGAATGACGGTCGTGAATACGGTTTGTGTAAGTAAAGGTGCCGTCCTGAATAGAATACGAGCCCATATTGCTGGACGTATCTATGGAATCAGCCAGCAGAACAGTGCCGGAGGGGTCCTTGATATCCACCAGGCTGGCCGGCGGTGCCGTCAGCGACCGTGGCGACGTTGCCTGGTAACTAGTGCCGATATTATAGATATTGTAGCCGTAGTGTATGTATAGATACCTGGATGCCGTATTGGGAGTCTGCGTGACATCATAGGTGGACATGCTCTTGGATCCTATAGCCGATGGGCAGATAAAGAGGGCCGGGTTGCTGACATAACCGGTTGATTTCAGCCCATAGGCCCAATTCCAGACGTAGCGGCTGGGCCCGCCGTAATAAGAGAATTCCACCGGGATAAACACTTCGTCCCAGTCCTGTAAATACATCTGAAAGGCTAATCCCAACTGCTTCAGGTTGCTGGTGCAGCTTGCCTGACGGCCCTTCTCTCTGGCTTTCTCAAACACGGGGAAGAGGATAGCTGCCAATATAGCGATAATTGCAATAACGACTAGTAGCTCGATAAGTGTAAAACCCTTTTTCCTCTTACTTGTCATAACATGTTACCTCCTATGAATTTAACTTGCACTCCTCCGGTAAAGCTCAGTATCAGTCATAATTTCAAATAATTACTCGAGCAATTGCTTGTATAAACAGTATAATACGGATTTATCGTAAATGCAAGAGAATCTTCAGCCGCTGCTTGCTCTGAAGATAATGTCGCAGGGTACGGTAGTCACGCCTGCAGGACGATATTCCGGATCACGCATCATCTCTACCAGCATTTCCACGGCCTTCCGGGCCATGGCGCTTACAGGCTGTTCCGCCGTGGTAAGCGGGGGCCGGGTAAATTCAGCGATATTTATACCGTCAAAGCCTGTGATTGCCACATCCTCAGGAACCCTTATTCCTCTGGAGCTGAAGGCGCTCAGCCCTCCGCAAGCCATAAGATCGTTGGTGTAGAAGACAGCTTCCGGGACTTGCTCTGCCAGAAGGTTGTTGGTGGCCACAAATCCCGACATTATCTCGTTAACCGTGATACCCTGATCATCCGGGCTGAAACGAATCCATTGCAGGGAAGCACCCTGCACTTCACCTACAGCCGTCTGTATGCCGCGAAATCTCTCGGAGATGTTGAAGATATCACTGGGTTGCTTTGATATGGCAGTCAGTCTTCTCCTGCCTTGAGACAGGATATGCTTTGCCAACTGATAGCCTGCGTTGAAATAATCAGGTCCGATGACGGGAAATGCTCTGCCGAAGTAGGAAGACACCAGTACAACCGGCCTGCCTGCGGACAGCAACCGTTGTTCCGCAATTACGCTCGTCTGTCTGTCAAAGAAGAGCTGATGGACAATGAAGCCGTCTACTCGCTGGCACTCAAGAAGATCAAAGACCTTCTCAAATCTCTTCATCCACCCGCTTTCGTCATCGTACGAAACCATTTGCAGGGAGTAATCATAGCCGTGCATCTCCAAATGCCTGCAGATTTCGTTAGTGCGCCGCGTCGTAACCTGGCTGTCGCTGTAAGCGGTAATTATACCGATGGTTCCACTGCGCCCTTCGCGCAGCGCCGTAGCCATTTTATCCTGCTTATATCCCATATCGGACGCGACTTGCCTTATCTTCTGCCGTAAGTCCGGGCGCATGGTCACGTTGCCGTGGCCGTCAGGACGCTCGTTCAGAGCATAAGATACCACCGTCCTGGAAACACCCAGTTTCCGGGCTATGTCTTTCTGAGTAACTTTTCTTCTCTGCTGTTGCATACTTAACTCTGTTTATATAGATGCTTATCATTAATTACTCGAGCAATTGATTGTATGATCAGTATAATACGAATTCATAAGAAACACAAGGGAGTTTTAACCGCTGCTGGCTCTGAAGATAATGTTGCAGGGTACAGACGTGATACCGACAGGACGATACTCGAAATCACCTATCATCTCCACCAGCGTTTCTACAGTTTTCTGAGCAATTGCACCTACAGGTTGCTCTGCCGTAGTAAGCGGGGGCTGTGTAAAGCCGGAAAAATTTATGCCGTCAAAGCCCGTGATTGCCACATCCTCAGGAATCCTTATTCCCCGGGCTGTCAATGCGCTCAATCCTCCGCAAGCCATGAGATCGTTAGTGTAGAAAATAGCTTCCGGGACTTGTGCCGAGAGAAGCTCATCGGTTGCCAGGAAGCCTGCCCTCAGCTCATTAGTAATGACACTGGGATCGTCGGAGCTGAATCGAATCCAGTGCAGGGATGCGCCCGGCACTTCATCTACAGCCGTCTGTATGCCGCGGAATCTCTCGGCGATGCTGAAAATATTGTCGGGCTGCTTCGATATGGCGGCCAGCTTTCGTCTATCCTGCGACAGGATATGCTTTGCAAGCTGATAGCCCGCATTGAAATAGTCGGGACCTATAATGGGAAACATCCGGCTGAAGTAGGAAGATACCAATACAACCGGCCTGCCTGCAGACAACAACCGCTGTTCCGCAGTTACGCTCGCCTCTCCATCAAAGAAGAGCTGATGGACAATGAAGCCGTCTACTCGCTGGCACTCAAGAAGATCAAAGACCTTCTCGAATCTCTTCATCCACCCGCTTTCGTCATCGTACGAAACCATTTGCAGGGAGTAATCATAGCCGTGCATCTCCAAATGCCTGCAGATTTCGTTAGTACGCCGCGTCGTAATCTGGCTGTCGCTGTAGGCGGTAATTATACCGATGGTCCCGCTGCGCCCTTCGCGCAGCGCCGTAGCCATCTTATCCTGCTTATATCCCATATCGGACGCGACTTGCCTTATCTTCTGCCGCAAATCCGGGCGCATGGTCACGTTGCCGTGACCGTCAGGACGCTCGTTCAGAGCATAAGATACCACCGTCCTGGAAACACCCAGTTTCCGGGCTATGTCTTTCTGAGTAACTTTCTTCTTCAACTGCTTTGTGCTCAAAGGTCTTATCCTGTGCAATAAGGATTAGCATTAACCAAACTGTCTATATAAAGCTGATTATAGAACCGAAGCAGTGCCATTGCAACAGGCAATGGATACCTACAATATATTACCCGCCCCTTCTGAACCGGAGTTGATATTAATTAGGTTACTTAGGGACAGTCACCTGTTTCTGTAGCACCCCCCCATTTGCCATTCTCACTCACGTATCAACATTGCGGTCTGACTTGCAAAGAAGATTGCGTAGAGCAAAACAATTACAGCACCCTGATAGCGTGACAGGCACTTCCCTTGCTTGCGGAAAAGCATTATCCCTTTTTTTGCCTGTAACCTTCTCTTGATATATGTTTCTCACATCAACGCCATAAGCCTTTAAGGCATCCATTTGACGATCCAAACACTGATCCAAAGTTGAA
>JAQVUQ010000161.1 GCA_028699365.1 bacterium
CTGTCCCGTAAATTCACCCGGCGCAGCCGCAGTATCACGAAGACGGTACCGGCCGGCCATCGTGATACCTGTCTCCGGCGCCTCTAATCTGTACCTCACCGTTCTTTCACCGGCGGACATATTGGTCATCGCCAGTGCCAGGCTGTCATCGGGAGTCGCCCACAACGTACAGAGCACTTCCGGCATATCCAGTTTCAGTCTGCCCGCTGTCGATTGCCCGGCTACATGCATGGTGAATTTGTTTTCCCAACTGGTTTTAAAACTACCGTTCCGTGAAAGCGGCTGCGGCGGTCGCAGCATTCTCCCCTCGGTAAGATAACGTCTACCGGACGTGAAGGCCCGGCAGACCGCATCGAGGTATTCCGCCGCCGTCTCGTGTTCCGGTAAAAGCAGCTTCTCCGCTACCGAACTGTGTATCCAGCCGGGCTGGCATCCCCAGGTAAACATCTGGCCCAACTTGCTTATAAAAGCCGTGGGCTCCTGTAAATCCGCACCATAAAAGGCCCGGCCGAAGGTCAGCACGTATCCGCCGTAAACCGTGGGGAAGATAGGCACGGATTGCGGGTGAGTGGAAAACCACATCAGGAAAGCCGCTACGCCGGCCATAAAGGGCTCGGCATCGGATTCCGTGGTCAGTGCAACCCCTTCACCGGATTCCTCCGACCAGGCAACCATCTTGTCCAGCATATCCTGGTAACCGGTTACTCCGTAAGCACCGCCGCCAAGGGGGTGGCCGTGAGAGGCATCAAAGCAGAGAGGCGGGGCGCCTGCCGCCACCTGATCCAGATAGATTGCGTCTACGCCCGTTTCCCGGCGTATATTCCTGATAACATCCAGTATCTTGTCCTGCCAGTAGGCGGTATGACTGCACATCGGCACCATGAGCTGATCGTTTGGGTACTTTTCTATATAATTGTGCATAATCTCCGGGATGCATCGCGGGGAAGAGCGCTTGGCGGAGTGTTCCTCCATTCCGTCTTCATGCCAGGAAGGGCTGTTGGGATCAGCCAGACGAGCGTTAATGTACGGCATAACGGTTACACCACGTTCGCGAAGACGCTCTACCTCTTCCCTGAACCCCGGTTTTGCGGGAAGAAAATCGGGAAAATCGGTATTGAAGAGATTCTCGCCCCAGTTATACCAGTGAATGCCGGTCCGGTATGGGAACCGCTCATGCAGGCGACAAGCCAGGTCGGCCGTATCCTCAATAGGCGGTTCTGAAGGCAAGGAGAGAGAACCTGTATCTTTACCTGAAGACAGACACCACCAGAGAACTATCTCACGCATCCATTCCGGTATATCACTGCGATCGGCGATATTGCCTTTCCGTGTCCACTTTTGCTTCAAGGCCCAGTCTCTGTAGATGCCGGAAGCATCGTACCAGTCCCCCTGAAAAACGCCGGTAACTATATGCTCCAGACTAAAGTCAGGCTGCGCCTGAGTCATGTTCTCAGGAAAATGGTCGACGGAGATATTCAGGTTGCCGTCCACAGCCTCCATGTTCAATAACTTGGGATGCGCTTCAGGGTCGTGAAAACCGATGTAAAGACCCTGCTTATCGTTATCAAAGGCCAGAAACTGCATCGGCCACATAAAACTGGGATACATAGCCTGAAGCTTTTGATTCCACCCCTGGAAAAGACCCTCTGCAGGTTGAGATAAGTATGCCCCCCAGCCACCTTCGGGAACTATAAGATTGTCATTATGGCGATCAGCCCCGTCTCTGTGGACATTTCCGGCCAGCGGCAGCGTCCATTGCCATAGCGTCCAGCATGAGCTGTTATTCTTCATCGAAGATTTCCAGTAAGCAAATGGGTCGTCGCGTCGCAGCGTTACAGCGACTTCTACATCAACGGTATCGCTCTCACTCTCCCTGGGAATTACCCGGTTGAGATCACCGCACTTCGCATGGTATAGCGATATACCTTGCCATCTCAGGCAGAGCGTTATCTCTTCATCCGTTTCCGATGTTTCAAAATGATAGTCTCCGCGAGCCGGGGAGGAACTGTTGATCCGGGCACGGAAGCCCTTTGTATCACGCCATTCCATCTCCCACCATGGATCCTCGGGGCTGTTCTGGAATTGAAAGAGGGCTCCGCTGTTCATCTTCCTGATTCCCCGCAGAGAGAAAACACCGCTGTCTCTCTCAAGGCAAACAAATTCAAGACCGATCAGACCGTTGTCCAGCCGGATCTCGTTCTCTGCTTCCAGTAAATTAAAGTGCCTAGACATCATAATCCTGTATCCTTCTACTTTATATGGCTGGGCGTAGCTACCCGGGCATAACCGGCATAGGGCAACGCACAGCCTTCCTGAGTAAAGACCTTCTCCAGCTTGACTTCCAGCTCCGGTATTGCCTCCAGGTCACCGTTAAGATAGCCTGACAGGCGGTCAGAAAGGCTTTCAAGACGGGTACGAAGGCCGCCGTAGCGGCGCTCCAGCACCTCAAGCCCGAAAGGCTTGTATGTGCTGAGCCACATCTCCCGGTGACATTTCCAGAGTTCATCAACGGCCGCGCGCAGAGAGGCCAGGTCAGAGCCGGCTATTTGCCGCAGACGAACCTTATCTCCGGCAGCATAGGCGGCTGCCAGCTTACGGCGCAGCCCGGATTTCAAGGCAAGCACCCGGGACAGATGGGCCGGAAAACGCAGTCGGAGAGCAGACGGTCCCTTTACGGAGGCCCCAAAGAGATAATCGGCCAGCCCGTCGTAATATTCACGCAGTTCCAAATGCTCTATATGCGGGTCCATCAGGCTGAGAAGCGGATCCTGCCACAGCAGCCATTTGCTGATGTTATCCGCCAGATAGGTATCGTCCGGGTCTGTGATACCAGGCACCCTGTCCAGTTCGCCGGCCTTGACCCAATCGTCAAAGTCAGCGCCGCACGATCCCCGGAAGTTGCTCCGGAGTAAGGCCTGGTCCACTTCTCCGGCATAACAGTGCTCGGCAAAGAACTGTACGCCGGGCAGGGCGGAGTAGATATCGCATTCCATCCCGTCGTCACCCCACATGGTGACAAAAGCCTGCCGTAGTCCTTTAGCCTTGCAGGCCTGCATACAGGCCTCGGTCGCCTTCAAGGAGAAGGGCAGCGCCGCCCAGAAATGATTCCATGTCCAGACACCCCCGGCCATAACAGGCTCAAAGCCGATGGCCCGGTGCTTATCTATGAATTCCTCGTAAAAATCTCTGTCGCCGTGATAATAATCCCAGTAGACCATCTCCACCTCAGCAGGAATAGCGGCTGCCAATTCTCGCGGCATAACAGTCTCTCTGTCATAGTAATCATCGGTCTTGGAACCTGTCCTGAAGTACATATCACTCCAGATCATCGGACTCAGATCCAACCGCCGGCAGATGTCCAGCACCCGCTTCAGGTGATCGTTAAATATATCTAAACAGGGCTTATCGCCGAAGAGCTGTTTGAAGCGACCGGTTCCCAGGCCGAACGTCTCATCCATGCCGATATGTATGCGGCTTGATCTAAGTGGTGACGACGCGGCCTTGAGCATCTTCTCCAGCAACTCGTATGATTTCTCCCACCCCGTCAGAATTACGTTTTCCGTATCGCAGTATTCGGCATAAGCCGGCCACTGCAGCACCGCCGCCATATGTCCCAGGGTCTGGATACAGGGGACGACCTCTATGCCCAGGTTGAAAGCGTAATCATCTATCCGCTTGAGTTCGGCAGCGGAGTAGGCTCCCCGCAGATATCCGAAAAGCGGCTCTGCGGGAACTTCGTAGGTATCCTCACAATAGAGCATCAGGGTGTTGATGCCCATCAGGGCACAGCGTAAGATATAGGCTTCAACAGCTTCAGGAGTCATTACTCCGTTGCGGGAAACATCCAGCATAATGCCGATCATATCGAAGCGGGAGTTCTCTGAAAAGCCCTGTCGCACTGCCTGTTCATCCGTCATTCCCAGCAACCGGCCCATGGCACGAAAAGCATCACACGGCCTAGCAAAGCGCACCGTCACTACATTATCGTCAAAGACAACCGAGTTGCCGGCGCCCTGAGTGCGATCGGACACGAAGCGCAGAGCAATCCCATCCGCATTGAATCTGTCGGAATACTCTTTCCTGATCTCCTGCAACCCATTACTTATCTCAAGCGGCAGGGCTTTTATCTCCACCTTAAAGGAAAGCATTGACCACTCCTTTTACCCGTAATCGGCCGGTGCCGGGTAAGCTTGTTCCTGTAATAATGATAACGCCCTGGCAGGTAATTATATTTTCATGGTTTGCCATGTAATGTATAATATTTGCCAAATAAATTACGCCGCCTTAGGCGGCAACTTTTTCTTGCGTTTCCTCTTGCCGATTAGTCGCTACTCCGGTATGCTTATACTCATGAAGTGCCTGTGAGGGAGGAAAAGGGTACAGATGAACACAAATGAATCGGTTACAGTGATCAGTGAGTTGACGCGGATGGGCGTGGAGGATGGCGATCTCCTGATAGTTCATTGCGCATTCAAAAGCATCGCACTCCCCGGCTTCTCGCCGCAGGATATGATCAGGGCGCTGATGACGGCTGCAGGTGCAGACGGGACCATCATGATGCCCACCTTTACCTATTCCTATTCCGGTATCTGGAACACTGTGCCCTTCAACCCGGAAACGACGCCCGGCTACTTGAACGGAGTTCTGAGCGAAGCCCTGCGACAGTATCCAGGGGCTTTGAGGAGCGGACATCCGACTTACTCCGTAGCGGCTATAGGCAAGTATGCAGAGAAAATAACCTCTAACAGAGAGATGTGCAGCCCCTTGGGAAAAGGTTCGTCATGGGACGAAGCGATAACCCTGGGCGGCAAAATCCTGCTGCTGGGAGTAAACAGCAGCCGCAATTCTTCGCTGCATTATGCGGAAGTATTGGCCGGACTGCCGTACAATCATATTCCGTTTCGCAAGTTCTGGGGATCAACGGCGTTGATGGAGAAAGACGGTCAGGTAAACGAGGTACCGCTGGCAAGGGAATACCCCGCATGCAGCGACGCCTTCGGTGCAGCAGACATCTACCTGGAAGAGAGAGGCATGCTGAGGCATGGCAGGATAGGAAACGCCGCTGCCATGCTTATGAACGGCCGGGAGGTTGTCGACGCCGTAGTCAAGAAGCTGAGATCAGACCCAGCCTGGCTGTTGTGCGACAATATAGTCTGCGAACCGTGCAGTTTGAGAAAGACAGCCTTGCGCCAAAGAGGCCTGATATGAGTTTGGGAGATGAAGTGTTGCGTTCTGAAGACATGGAACAGGTAATAAGAGAAGCCGACATCAGGCAGGGAGAGGTAATTGCGCTTCTGCAGGAGCTGGTGAGAATACCCTCGGTAAATACACCCCCTTACGGCGATGAAAAAGTCGTTCAGGAGTACTACGCCCGGCACCTGAGATCGCTGGGGATGTCAGTCGAAATATATGAAGTCGATGAAGTGCCCGGGTTCGACACCCACCCCGGCCGGCTTGAAACCCATGACATGGCAGGACGGCCTAACGTTGTAGGAGTTCTCCCGGGCAGCGGAGGCGGAAGAAGCCTCCTGCTCTTCTCACATGCAGATGTTGAGCAGCCCGGAGATCCGGCATTATGGACGGACGGAGATCCTTGGAGCGGCAGATACAGCCAGGGACACATCTTCGGTCGCGGGGCAGGAGACGATAAGTGCGGCATGGCTATAGGAGCAGCCGTGGTAAAGATACTGACAGCCGCCGGTATCAGGCTGAAAGGAGATCTGATCCTGGCATCCGTCTCCGACGAAGAGCAGGGCGGAGCCAACGGGACGGTAGCCCTGTTCGCCAAAGGTTGTCGTGCCGATGCCAGTATAAACCTGGACGGAGTAAACAATGAGATCAATACGGCTAATCCGGGAGGCGGCAAATGCACCGTCGATTTCACCGTTGACGGGTCCCAGATGAATGCCGAGAGACTGCTTCGATGCCTGAACAGCTTTGAAGAGAGAATCACGCAATTCAAAGCCGAGCGCAGGAGCAAGTTTGAAGAACACCCCCTCCTGGGGCCGCCGGCGGTCGAAAGACAGTATATAGCAAACATGACGAATATTCACTTGGGCACAGACGATAACAGGCACGGATCGTTCGATATATGGCTTTATATGCTTCCCGGAGAAACGAGCGATGATTTATGCAGCCGATTCGAGGCATGTATATCCGATATGAGTTCCGAGTGTACGTATTCCGTCCAGTGGATACCCCGGTTCTTGCTTCCATCCGAGGTGCTGGACCATCCGTTTGTGGAAAGCATAGTGAATTCCTACCAGGCAGCTACCGGCAAACCCGCGGCAGTTCAAGGCGGCCCTATGTCTGATATGGGGATGGCAAATGCATACGGCGGATATCCGTGTATTGCTCTGGGCCCCGGCAGATGGGGAACCGAAGGTTCGGTACATCTGCCGAACGAATACGTGCTGGTGCAGGATGTCATGGATTGCTTGAAGGCCGTATTGTTGTGTGCCATGGATTGGTGCGGGTATACAACTTGCGGATGAGTTGTTTTTTGCATTGCGAATTCTAAATTCCAGCTTCTGATTTCTGCGCGGCAAATATTACCATACCCCCGATATCCGACGCTCCGGCTATAGC
>JAQVUQ010000162.1 GCA_028699365.1 bacterium
AACATCGCCGATGAAGACGGCCGTATCCAGGCTGTGGGAGAGTTCGGAAACAATCGCCTGCTTGATAAACGACGGAAGGCTCCTGCTCTTTAACCAGATCAGGCAGACACCTGTGATGATGATCATAACTGCGAGTATGGCTGCAACTATTGTTCTTCTCAAAAAACCACCGCTAATGCTGTATATATTTCAACGTATTAATTTAACATATTTATACACCTATTATAGTATACAGCTTAGACGAGAGCAAATCGGCATTAGTTCCCTAATTACCAGCCCAGATTATTTATCACCTCCCGCACGCCTTCCAGATCGACGGCGATCTCTTCGGCTCCCTCGGCTTCTTCCAGGCTGCCTACCCTGCCGTTAAGAAATACGATGCCGTGGCTGCTGGATACCGTTACGCCATCCATGGTAATGCGATCGCTATGCTCAAGTGCATACCTGACGAGTTTTTCAAGATAGTCGTCGGGGGCGACCTCTCCCCTGAAGGCGGGATCGGTCGTATCTGGCTCATCCTGCAACTCGCGTTCGGCGGGCGGGCTGTAAGGATCTTCAAGGGGCGGGAAATACGGCCGGGCATCGTTGGTGGACATTTCCGGCTCCTCTTCCTCATAGCCTGCGTTCTCGGTACCCAGTATATCCAGCATCTGGCGGGCCTCGTCGGTAGTCAGAGCCTGCAGTTCGTCAACTTCGATAGTGGTATCGGGCCTGCCCTCGTGTCGATTCTCCTGATCCCTGTCTTTCTTTTCCGTCAACGGTTTATCCTCCTTCTTGGAGCGCCCTTTGGGCGCAGTTGTTGGTTGTTTGTTGTTCGTTTCGGGATTCCCATGCACGCTTCGCTTATGCGCTCTTCGAGCGCGGTTGTTGGTTGTTAGTTGTTGGTCTCAGGATTCCCATGCAAGCCCGCCTTCAAACTTCCGTCTTCTGTCTTCTAACTTCCGTCTTCCCACACCCCGGTAACCTGCTCAAACTCCTGACTCCTGGCTCCTGGCTCCTGACTTCCAAGCCCAAACCGCCTGCCCGGACGCTCAGTAACGCCTTCTCAAATTAGACGACAGTACCTCCATCTCTTCACGGTATTTGGTGACGGTGCGACGGGCTATATCGTAGCCCATGGCGCAGAGTTTCTTCTTGATATCCTCATCGCTGATCGGATTACAGGCGTCTTCTCCTTCGATGATATCCCTGATTATCTCCTTGATGCTGAGTGAGGCGTCAAAGAATATTTCGTAATCGGTTATCTGATGGTTGGGCAGTTCAACATACTTGTTGGACAGCGCCCTGCTGACAGTGGATTCATCCGTTCCTAGTGTTGCCGCCACTCTGGTGCGTGTCAGGGGTATCAGATCCAGCCTGTCGCCTGTTTCCAGAAACCTGCGCTGAAAGACGACTATGCAGCAGGTGATGTCGTGAACGGTCTGTCGCCGCTGGTGAATGTTCTTGATCAGCAGCTCGGCTCTTTCTATATAATTGGAGGTATGTTTCCGCTCCTCCGGGGTATAGCTTTGCCGGTTGTTCTGCATATCCAGATAGAGATTGCGGTAGAATTTATTGATTCTGAGGGTTATATCCCGTCCGTCTACAACTTCCACCGTATAATCGCTTCCGTCGCACCGGATGATGACGTCCGGGCGTGTAAGGCTTGACCTGGATATCGGTTGAAAGTCCCATGAACTGCGAAATTGCCTGCCGGGATAAGGATTCAGGTTATCCCGGATAAAATCGCTGGCTTTCTGGATCTCGGCAATCTTCACTCCCAATCCTCTGGCTATATCTTTGTAACGATGATTCCCCAGTTGAAAGAAATACGATTTGACGATGGCATGGGCCAGGGGATTTCCGCTCCCTCTGTCTGACAGGTAATCCAGTTGCAAAAGAAGGCATTCCTGAGGAGTACGGGCGCCTACCCCGGGAGGATCCAGCGTTTGCAGTGCCTTCAGCACCACAACAATCCGTTCCTCCTGTAAGCGCAAGGTCTCCGCTACTTCGGTCGGACTGCACTGCAGGTATCCGTTATCATCTATACTGCTGATCAGAAAATCCGCTATGATATAATCCTCTTCCGGTATAATAGTACGTAATAAATGCTGTAAATGCTCCTGTAGAGAGACCTCATCCTCCAGGCGGGACAGGGGATCATATTGATCATCGGAATGGTGATAATTGGTACCGTCGTAGTAATATCCAAACTGCTCCCAAACCAGGTTGTCGGCACTCTGCCTATCCTCCTGTGCTCCGCCGCAATGCTCGCAAACGCCGCTCTTCATCGGTTGATTGCAGTTGGGACAGAGACTCTCCTTCTCTTCCTCCAGGGCCGGATTTTCCAGGAGTTCGTTCTCTATTTTCTGCGTGAGTTCCAGAGACGAAAGCTGCAAAATGGCGCTGGTAGCTATTATCTTGGGATCTATCTTCTGTGATTGCCGGGTTGCCTGCTGAGTTCTCATGCCGTCACCCCGCTCTCATTACGACTGAATGCAAGCTGTATATTCAGGGGAAGCATCTCGGGCATCAGTTCTTCACACCGCTCATCGGCCATAATGACGGCGTATTCTATAGCGTTCTCCAGTTCTCTTATGTTGCCCGGCCAGTTGTAGCCCTGGCAAAGACAGACCGCCTCGTTGCTTACCTCCTTGAGTTTTTTGCCGTTTTCATGTGAAAAGCGGGTAAGAAAATGCTTTGACAACTGAGCGATATCCTCTATACGTTCTCTCAGAGGGGGAGTATGGAGTTCAATGACCTTGAGACGATAATAGAGATCTTCTCTGAAATCCCCCTTCTTCACGGCTTCTTCCAGATCGCGGTTAGTAGCTGCAATAAGTCGTATATCCACCTTTATAGTCTTGGTGCCGCCCACACGTTCGAACTCGCGTTCCTGAAGTATGCGCAGCAACTTGACTTGTAAAGCGGAGCTGATCTCTCCTATCTCGTCCAGAAAGAGTGTGCCGCCATCGGCCAGTTCGAATCTGCCCGGTTTTTGCGCCATGGCTCCGGTAAAAGCGCCCTTTTCATGACCGAACAGCTCACTTTCCAGCAGGTCGTTGGAGAGTGCTGCGCAGTTGACTGCAATGAAGGGGTTGCCGGCCCGCTGGCTGCTGCGATGTATGGCTCTGGCCACCAGTTCCTTGCCGGTGCCGCTCTCGCCCCGGATCAGCACCGTTGCCCTGCTGCCGGCTACCCTTTCTATCATGTCCATTATCTCGGCCATGGCCCGGCTGTCGCCGATCATTTCGTCGCAGGCGGAGCGCCGTCCCAATTCATGCTTAAGAATCCTGTTCTCTTTGACCAGACCGGCCATATCCAGCGCATTGCGTGCCACTATTTTGACCTCATCCATCTCAAAGGGCTTGGTGATATAATCTCTGGCTCCCATCTTCATGGCTTCCACCGCCGTCTTGATGGTGCCGTAGGCCGTCATTATGACCACGGCCGTACCGGGCCTGCGCTGCAGAACCTCGCGCAGCAGATCGATCCCGCCCATCTGTGGCATAACCAGATCGGTTATGATCAGATCGAAGGTATCTTCCTCCATCATCTTCAAAGCGCCTTCACCGTTATCGGCCGATTGTACCAGGTAGCCGTCCTTACGCAGAATGGCGCTGAGTATATGCCTTATATTGGGTTCGTCATCGACGATAAGTATTTTCGATTGATGCTGCTTGGCCATATTGCTTCTCCTCCTGGATGAACACATCGCTATCTTATCAATTGGGGGCTGCCGACATCCCGGCAGCTTCGCATCAGCTCTTCCGCCTCCTCTCGGGTTCTACAGGGGATATAGATGCTGAAAACGCTGCCGTGGCCGGGGCGACTGCTGATGCGAATAAAGCCGCCGTGGCTTTCGACAATCTGATGCACTATGGAGAGTCCCAGACCGCTGCCGCCGTTTTTAGTGGTAAAAAACGGTACGAATATCTTGTCCAGATCGTCCCGGGCGATCCCGCAGCCGCTGTCCGCTATATCCACCCGGACATACCCTCCTCCGCCGGTTTCCTCACGATCACGGGTCAGGGCACTGGACACGCTGAGTGTGCCTCCGTTCTGCATGGCCTGAAGAGCATTGATCAGAAGATTGAGAAAGACCTGCTCCAGGTGATCGCTATCCATATATATATCCGGCAGCTTGCCGGAGAGCCGCACTTTGGCTCTGATGCCGGACTGCTCCATCTCTACGTTCAGAAGCTCCAGGCTTCGTCGCAGCACTTCGTTGAGATCATGGCGCCGCAGCTTGGGAGGATTGGGTCTGGCAAAGGTCAGAAAATCAGTGACAACCCGGTTGAGTCTGTCCGTCTCCTGACTTATTATGGCGCTGAACTCCGACAGCGCAGACTGCTCGCCCAGCTCGCTCTGAAGGTATTGAGCGGCACCTTTAATGGAACTGAGCGGGTTCCTTATCTCGTGTGCCACATTAGCGGCCAGTTGTCCGATGGCTGCCAACTGGCTTACCCGGCGGACCTGTCCTTCTATGGCCTTACGTTCTGTTATATCCTCAAAGACCAGAACAGCTCCCAGTATCTCCCCTGAACTGCTCCTCAGGCGGGAGCAGTTGAGATTGAAAGTGAGTTCGCCTTTCCTGCCCGGCAGAGAGATCTCGTAGCCCCGCACCGTTCGTCCGTAACGCATCACCTGGCGCTTTACTTCGTCTATGCGCCGGCAGGCCTCAGCATCGATGCCTGCCATTACTTCCTTGAGGCTTCCGCCCAGAACCTTGCGCCTGCCCATACGGGTAAACTTCTCCATGGCGGCATTCCAAAGGCTTATGCGTCCATCCGTATCAACGGTGACCACTCCCGAAGCGATGCTGCGAAGTATATTGACCGTATAGCTGGTCAGTGTGTTCAGCACTTCCAGAGATTTATAGGTGGCAGCCGCCTGTGAAGCGATAATGGAGAGCATACGGGCATGATCTTCAGTATAGGCACCGGCAGTGCGACTCTGGACGGCCAGAATGCCGACGGCCCTGTGTTCCACCACCAGCGGTATGACTATGGCGGAGCGCATTCCCCTCTCTTCCGCCAGATTCCTGAATAGCTTCTCTCTGGCACTGTCGCTGAAAATGACGGCTTTACCTTCGTGAAAAGCCCAGGCGTAGACGTTATCGCAATCGGCACAATCGATGATCCGGGCCGGCGGCTCGGCAGCCGTACGTGAGGCGTTCAACGCCAGCCTCTCGTTGATATCGTCGTAAACGTAGATAAAGCTTTCATCGTATTTGACCACACCGCTGATTATATCGAGGATGACATGGTTGGCCTCCTCGGCATTGGAAGCGGAACTGAGCCTGGCTGAAGCGTAATAAAGCGTCGAGAGCTCCAGGGTCTTCTGCTCCACGGCGCGCTTATACGACAGTGCGTTCTTCAATATCACCGCCGCCTGCGCGGAAAGTATGGTCAAAAGGCGCACCAGTTCCGGTGGATACTCAACCGCTGTGGATGAAGCCAGTATCAGCAGGCCTATGTTTCTTCCTTCCGCTCGCAGCGGCAATACGACATAGCTGTTAAGCCACGGATAGACCTGGTGCAGTATGCCGAAACTGTCGTCCGGATTGACGGCGTCGTGTACGGATGGGCAAGACACCTCTTCAACCAGCCGATAGAGATCTTCGCCCAGAAGATCCTCCATGCCGGAGCAGCAGGATGCCGCTTCGCCCTGGACGTATTCCAGAGTAAGCCGGCGCTGCTGTTCATCCAGCAACAACGCCAGACCGCTGTCACAGTTGAGGATCTTTCCTGCCAGCCCCATAAGAAAAGAGACTACTTTGTCAAGATCCGGAGAAGCGCTGACTACGCGGCTGGCCTCGTAAATGGTGTTCAGTTCGTTCAGGCGCTGCTCACAACTCTCAAGCAGCGCAATATTGTCCAGAGCCCGAAAAGCCTGCCTGACAAGAGACATGAGGATATCGCTGGCCTGCGGATCGATTCGCTTTGTTCCTCCGGGAATATATATATGTACATATCCCCTTGTCAATCCGCCGACAACAACGTCCAGACTGACCATATCGCCGCTCTTCGGTGTCTCCCCCCAGCGGGAAATATTCTCGATTACGCCTCTGTGATCGATACGATAGAGCGATACCCCGGAAGCCCGGGTCAGCCGTTGAATCCATTCCTGCAGGACGGCCATTATCCTTTCCGTATCCGGAAGTGCGCTTATCTGCTCAACAGCCGCCAGGATTTCAAGGCATGTGCCGGATGACACATGCATCTCATCCGATTCTCTTATATTACTTACATCCGAGTACATCTCTCATGCCTCATAAAAAAAATGTAATGGCATGATTATTGCCATTTATCACTCTATTTATACCCGGGTTGAGGCAAAGATAAACTAGTTGGGGCAGTAGACTGGGGTATTGGGGTGCGTTTGTCTATTTAGGAGACAGGGGTCAGGAGCCAGGAGTCAGGAGTCAGGAGTCAGGAGTCAGGAGTCAGGAGTCAGGAGTCAGGAGTCAGGAGTCAGGAGTTTAGGCTGGTTACTGGGGTATGGGAAGACAGAAGTTAGAAGAAAGAAGTTG
>JAQVUQ010000163.1 GCA_028699365.1 bacterium
GCTGGCCAGAATGATGTCCATCAATTACATCGGAGATTACACCACGCTCTATCTGGCACTGCTTAACAACGCCGATCCCATGGATATCAGCGCCATCAACTACCTGAAGGCCGAACTGGCCAAGGTGTGATTGGGGTCCGTTTGCAAGTATTGGGGTCCGGTATTGGGGCTAAGGCACAAAGGCACACAACTGAAAGCAGGTAATCCGGGTCAGGCACAAAGGCACAAAGGTTTAGCATAGCTACCCAAGCCTTTATGGAGCCAGATCCAGGAAGTTCACTTGAAATAGTGCCCAACAAACGGACCAGCACCCTCTGTGCCTTTGTGCCTCTGTGCCTTAACATACAAATGGACCTGGGGGAATGCAAATGCGCTACATCATAGGCATCGATCTGGGCGGCACCAATACGGTGGCCGCCCTGGCATATGAGGACGGGACGATAGTAGTCCGTGACAGAACCGAGACCATGGCCAACTCCGGCTTTGCCAATGTGGTAAGCCGTATGGCCGATCTGGTCCAGCGGTTGATGGTCGATGCCGGCATCGGTTATGAGCAGGTGGAGGGCATCGGCATGGGCGTGCCCGGCTACCTGAATATGGAGAGCGGCGTTGTTTATTTCTCTCCCAACTTTGCCGGCTGGACCGATGTCCCGCTGGTGGAGGAGTTCCGCAAGCATGTTCCGTTGCCCGTTTATATAGTCAATGATGTTAATTCACATGCTTTGGGAGAATATCGCTTCGGGGCCGGACGCGGGGCAGAATACGTTGCCGTCCTGGCTCTGGGTACGGGTGTGGGCGGCGGCCTGGTTCTTGGCGGCCGGCTTTACGTCGGCTCCACCGAGGGCGGCGGCGAACTGGGCCATATGATCGTGGACCCGGACGGGCCGCGATGCGGCTGCGGTAATTACGGCTGCCTGGAAGCCTTTGCCAAGGCACAGGCTATAGCCGACAGGGCGGCCATGAAGCTGCAGCAGGGCAGGCGCTCCGTTATCCCCGGGATGGTGGGCGGCGATATTCGCTCTATAACTCCGGCCGTGGTGGCCAAAGCCGCTGAAGCCGGGGATGAGGCGGCTATTGAGGTCTGGGATGAGGTAGGTATGTACGTCGGTATAGCGGCCGCCGGGTTGATCCAGGCTCTCAGCCCTCAGGTCATAGTCATCGGCGGCGGTATATCCAGGGCCGGTAATCTTCTGATGGATCCCATCAGAAGGACGGTGGAGGCCCGGTCGCTGCTGGTGCCTGCGTCCACTTGCCGGCTGGAACTGTCACCGCTGGGTGATGACGCCGGCCTTCTGGGGGCGGTATCGCTGGTGATTGGCAAGCGCTGAGTCCGGTTTAGTCCCGCTGGTGGCCGGGTAGAAAAGAATCGTGCATGAAAAAGACAGATCATCGATACACGGTTCTTTTAAGGTGGGACGAATGCTGGGCATACCGGTGGACGTCAGCTACGGCTGGTTCGCCATGTTTGCCGTGCTTTCCGCCGGTCTGGCGCTGATCTACTTTCCCGGACGCGTGGACGGCCTGTCACCGTTCTATAGATGGATGGCGGGAGCGCTTGTCTCGTTGCTGGTCTTTGCCTCGGTTATCCTGCACGAGGTGGGGCATTCTCTGGTAGCCCGGTATTACGGTGTCGTTATCGAAGGCATCGAGCTCTTCCTTCTGGGAGGGCTTTCCAGAATGCAACGGGAGCCGGAGCATGCTACGGCCGAATTCTGGGTGGCTCTGGCCGGTCCGTTATCGTCGTTAGCGCTGGCCGGAGGCCTGAACCTGCTGACAAGAGTGGTCGCGTCCCTGCCCGTAGCAGAGATAGTGCCGGCTGCACTGATCTATCTCTTTCTGGTCAATCTTCTGTTGGGCATCTTCAACCTTCTGCCGGGATTTCCCATGGACGGGGGCAGGGTGCTGAAGAGCGTAATCTGGGGGCTTACCGGGAACAGAGAGAAGGCTGCGGACATATCGATATCCGTCGGGGTCGCCCTGGCATTGGCGCTGGCTCTGGGAGGCTTTCTTCTGCTTCTCACGGGCACCTGGGCGGGCATCTGGCTGATGCTGACAGGCTGGATGTTGAACAAATCCGCCAGAGGTGGGGAGGGGCGGTAAATTGGTAGAACACGGCACGGTTATCAGAGTTGAGGGAGATTTCGCCCTGGTGGAGTTCAGGCGGGGCAGCGAGTGTGCCCGCTGCGGGCTCTGTCAGTCCAGCCCGGCAGGCACTGCCGTCATGCTCTGCCGTAATTCCTTAAAAGCTGTGGTCGGCGATGCGGTAAAGGTGGAGATCGGCTCCGTCCAGCTCCTGCGCGGCTCAGCCGTGGTGTACCTGCTTCCTCTTCTGATAATGTTTATCGGCTATGCTCTGGGAAGTCGTATCTCAGAGAACGCCGGTGTGCTGGTCTCGGTTCTGGCGCTGCTTCTGACCTTTACAGCCATCAGATGGTACAGCCGGCGCCACGGCCTGTCGCTTACTTCAGAGATAATCGAAATAACGGAACCCTGGCGGGCGTATCCCTGATCCCGTTTAAAATTCTCCTCTGAGGGGTATCCTTATACCATCACTTTAGCGGACGTGAGGGTAAGGAACTTGGGTAGATGCCTGGGGCAGACATTGCTATACGGATTCGTCATTCTTCTC
Organism: bacterium; assembly: GCA_028699365.1. Lineage (GTDB taxonomy): Bacteria > UBP13 > UBA5359 > UBA5359 > UBA5359 > UBA5359. The sequence continues at coordinate 2,630 of JAQVUQ010000163.1, forward strand.
TTTATTCTTCTGATAACAAATCTTAATCAGCAGCCGGGCGGGCTATCCAGGATAAGCTACAGCGAGTTCAACAGCCTGGTGGCTGAGGGTAAGGTAAAGGATGTCACGCTGGGGCAGGATGAGATAACCGGTCACCTGTCGGACGGCAGCGTTTTCAGCACCTATCGCGTGGAAGATGCCTCCCTTTATCAGCGTCTGGAAAAGGCCGGCGTAACGGTTAACGGTAAAAGGAGCAGTACCGGCATATCCTTATGGCTCTCCATATTCTCCCTGCTGTTGCCGGTACTGGTCATTGCCGGCATGTGGGCTATCTTTTCCCGGCAGACGCAGACCGACGGCAATCAGGCCATGTCCTTCGGCAAGAGCAAAGCCACCATGCTTACGGATAACCGCCCTAAGGTAACCTTCAGCGATGTAGCCGGGGTGGACGAGGCTGAAGAGGAGCTTCAGGAAGTGGTGGAGTTCCTCAAGGATCACCGTCGGTTTGAAGTTCTGGGGGCCACCGTTCCCAAGGGAGTTTTACTGCTGGGGCCTCCGGGATCCGGCAAAACTCTGCTGGCCAGGGCCGTGGCCGGAGAGGCTGGTGTACCCTTCTTCTTTATCAGCGGATCCAACTTTGTGGAGATGTTTGTGGGAGTGGGCGCTTCCCGCGTCCGGGATCTCTTTGCCCAGGCCAAGAAGAACGCGCCCTGTATAGTCTTCATCGACGAAATAGATGCCGTCGGGCGGCAGAGAGGCGCCGGTCTGGGCGGCGGCCATGACGAGCGCGAACAGACCCTGAACCAGTTGCTGGTGGAGATGGACGGCTTCGAGGCCCACACCCAGGTTATCGTCATAGCCGCCACCAATCGTCCCGATATCTTGGATCCGGCCCTGCTGCGCGCCGGACGCTTCGACCGTCGCGTTACCGTCGATAACCCTGACGTAACGGGGCGGGAAGCCATACTCAAGGTACATGTTCGTGGAAAGCCCCTTGATGAGGATGTGGACCTGGCCATCCTGGCACGGCGCACCCCCGGCTTTTCCGGAGCGGATATAGCCAATATGGTCAATGAAGCGGCTATTCTGGCGGCCCGGGTCAATCGTCATAATGTCAGCATGGCCCAGTTTGAATCCTCCATAGACCGCGTTGTGGCCGGTCCGGAGCGAAAGAGCCGGATAATCAGCAGTCGTGAGAAGGAGATAGTGGCCTACCATGAAACAGGTCACGCCATGGTGGCCTGGCTGCTTCCCGATACCGATCCGGTCCATAAGATCTCCATTCTGCCGCGCGGTATGGCCCTGGGATACACCATGCAGCTTCCTATGGAAGACAGATACCTGATAAGCAAGACCGAACTGACCCATCGTATTGCCGTCATGCTAGGCGGCCGGGCAGCGGAAAAGATGGTCTTCAACGAGATCACTACCGGCGCCCAGAACGATATCCAGCAGGCAACCGAGATAGCCCGCCGCATGATGACCGAGTACGGCATGAGCGATGTTCTGGGGCCGCTGACCCTGGGCCATAAGCAGGAGCAGGTCTTCCTGGGGCGCGATCTGATGGAAGAGCGCAACTACAGCGATGAAGTGGCCAATGCCATAGATCATGAAATACATAACCTGGTGGATAACTGCTACAAAATTGCCGAGGAGATAATCACCAGGCATCGCTGGAGCATGGACAGAATAGCCAAAGCTCTGATGGAGCGAGAGACCATAGAAGGTGAAGAACTGAATCAACTCTTTGAAAAAACATAACAAGGAGAAACAAAACCGCATCTGGAATAGTATATATAAGGCACGGCTCCGCTCCGGCGGGCTGTGACAAAATATATCAGGGTGATTACCGGATGCATCGTATCAAACTCCTCTATGGTGCCTTGGCGCTCTTTCTTTTCTCTCTTGTTACAGGCGTACAAGCGGCGCCCTCATCTGCTGCCAGACTGGTGGTGGCCGGACATGTCAACCCTTCGGCTCAGGTTGAATGGCAGGGTGAAGAGGCGCAGGTCCGTGCCGCAGACATACTCTCTCCTCTGGGCATCAAACCGGATATCGACAGAAGCGGAAGGCAGATGGTCTTTACTCTGCCGGACAAGAGCCGGGTCCAGTTGGCTGTGGGCAACGACGCCCTTCGTATAGACGGCAAGCCCAGCCCGCTGGGAGCGGCGGTTACCGGGGCCAAAGGGGAGTTTATCGTTCCACTGCGTGCTTTTGCCAGAGCGATGGGATTGAGTGCCCGCTGGGATGAAGACCGCACCAATATTGTTGTCACCCCGCGAATAGACGATGTCAGCATTGTCCATGAAGAGAAGTCCGTCAAGTTTATCTTTTCAGGGCTTTACCCGCTGCACGGCGATGTTCAAAGTCTGGTGCGTCCCAGACGTATTTTTATGGATGTGAGGCATGCGGTCCTCATGGGCCAGGCGCGTGAGGAAAAGATGGGGCGCAGCCCGGTGGTTTCGGCCAGGGTCAGCCAGAACTGGCTCGATCCGGACGTGGTGCGGCTGGTGGTGGACCTGGACGGCCCGGCCAATTACAGCCTGGACGAGGACGATAACCGCCTGGTGCTGACCGTGGGATGTTCCGCTTCAACCGCTAAACCCGGTCATGAAGAGCCGGCAAAAGGTAAGGTCAAAAGCCCTGATACGGTATCCGGCGGAGATAGGGCCCGCATAGAGGATATATCTTTCGAAGCTGCTTCCGACAGGATAACGCGGGTGACGGTAAACGCTTCCAGGCCGGTCAAGTATGCTGCCATGATGCTGCAAAACCCCGACAGGCTGGTGGTGGATCTCTATGAGGCCGTCAGACCGTTGATGCTGCCCAAATTCGTCAGCAGCGGCAAAGGCCCGATCAGGAAAGCTCGCATCAGCCAGTTCCAGCTCAAGCCGGCGGTGGTCAGGCTGGTGCTTGATCTCAACGGGCCTACAGGCTACCGCAGCTATGAGGACCCCGATGATCCCGGCAAGGTGATCATCGAAGTGGGGCATACCATCTTCTCCAGCAAGACCATCGTCCTGGACCCCGGACACGGCGGTTCCGATCCCGGTGCCATCGGGCCCAGCTCACTGCGGGAATCCCGTGTGGTGATGGATGTCGCCGCCCGGCTGAATACTCTGCTGCAGGCAGCCGGAGCCAGGTCCCTGATGACGCGCAGCGATGATACATTCGTTTCTCTGGACGGGCGAGTCAGCTATGCCGAGGCCAACAACGCCGATCTGTATGTGAGCATACATGCCAACGCCATGCCCACCGGGCAGGCCACCGGCATCGAGACGTATTACTGCACGCCGCAATCGGCCGGCCTGGCTCAGGCGCTGCATCGCTCAATGGTGCGCAGCCTGCCCTCACCGGACAGGCGGGTTCGCCAGGCCAGGTTCCTGGTCATCAGGAAGTCCAGAATGCCGTCCGTGCTGCTGGAAATAGGCTTCATATCCTCGCCGGAGGAGGAAGCCCTGCTGGCTTCTCCCGATTACCGTCAGAAGGTGGCCAGAGCCATATACGACGGTCTGGAGGAGTATCTGCTGGATTCACAGCAGGCCGTTCTGCCCTGATTTTGTCCAGCATTCCGAAATCCGCATTCCGCATTTGAAATCTCCCCTCGACTGATCTGCGATACGGGTATAAAATAGATAGGTGAATTTGAGCAATTTAGTGGTTTAGCAGTTCAGGCATTTAGGAGAACGAGAAGAAGAGACCTCACAAATGATCTCCGGATGCCTTGAAGGCTGAATAATCAGCTTGAGAACTCCTAAAAAGCTAATGAGCTAAATAGCTTCGCGACAGGCTAAGCCTGTGAATGGGGGATTGAAGAAGATATAAAAGCATGAAACCATTCTTCACGACCTTGCGGGAGGGCGAGAGCCCGAACCCGTCCGGCAAAGCAAGTCCGG
>JAQVUQ010000164.1 GCA_028699365.1 bacterium
TCGGTTTAAGAACGTTCTGGGGCCTTTGCATATTTTACCCCCTTTTTATTCTTTCAAAGTTGATTCTGCTTGTAGGATATCAGTCAAATAAGCTAAATCACGCTGCATAGATCACCTCTGCAGAGGACAGGATTGCCTTTCTCCGTATATAATTGGGACTGCGTTCTATGCCACGCTTCAGAACCAAGTCAACCTTTCGCCCGACAATCCCGGCAAGTTCATCCTCTATATCGCTGAGATCAAAAAGGCTGATCTTTGCATCCGGTGCAAAAGTTACCAGCACATCTATATCACTATCCGCACGAAAGTCTTCTCGGAGAACAGATCCGAAAAGCGCGAATTCAGTGATCTTCCAGCGGCGACAAAATTCCCTGATTTTATTCATATTCAATTCAACGCGGGGGCTCATGCTCAACCTCCGAATATCATGATTTTCCAATCACATTATACCGTCTCTATAGTTCTTTGCCACATCGTGTGCCCAGTGCGCAAATTCCATTACGATCAGCATCACAGCGAGAGGCATAACTTTATATCACTGACCCTTTAAGGGAGCTTGTCGAGTCTTGTATTCCTTCTGACCTTCCAGAAGCGCCATCTGTCTTGTTTCTGACGGCATGTCCATCAGCACATCGCGTGATGCCTTCGTTTGTCGTGATGAGCCGAGATTACAAACAATATCATTCAGGATCAGGCCGGCATCATTGACGCTAAGCTTATTGAGGATACACTTAACAAAGTCAATGCTGCGTCCCTCAAGAAATCGAAACACCGACGAGACAAGATATTCACGGTCCTGTTCAAATGTTAGCCAGCATCGTCTGAGGGCCTCGGCTGCAAAACCTGTTGTGTTAGAGCCACCAAAGATGTCGAGCACGATATCGCCTTCGTCCGTAAGCATCTTAATAAAAAACGCCGGTAATTCCACGGGGAAACGTGCTGGATGGCGTGGTAGGCCTAATTCCTTGCACAGCCATAAATAGCTTGAATTGCTATCTGTATTTGGAATAGTAAGAAGATTGGATGGAAGCGCGCCTCCATTATCCTTGCCGAAACTCGCACTAATGTCATGCCCTGATGGGCGCTTCTTCGGAGTGTAGAAATTCTCTGGATCTTGTATCAGTTTCTTCATGCGATCCGAATACGGCACGAGCACTTTTCGAACATCAGCTTTTGGCGACTCCGTCTTGCTAAGCCACCATACTGTATTTACTGCATCCTTTGCACGGATCTTGCGCTTGTTCACCCATTCAATTGGTGAAGGAAGTTTGGCTGGGTTAAACCAGTAAAAGTCTTCGGCAAGATGAAATCCCACGTTATCGCATAGCATCAAGAGCACCCGAAAGTTATATAGCGAGCGCGATGGCATACCCGCTCTATATGCTCCGCCTAAATCCAGAATAAAGCTGCCGCTCTCCTTCAGAATCCGGAAGACTTCTATGCAGAAAGGAGTAATCCACTCAACGTAATCGGTCTCTTCAACATTCCCATAAGTCTTCTGCCGTCTAAGAGCAAAAGGTGGAGACGTCATCACAAGATCCACACTTTGATCAGCCACTTCCTTTAGTAAATCAAGCGAGTCACCAACAAAGGCTGATCCTCTTTCAGTCTGATATAAAGGCTTGGTATGCATTCTAGTACTCCGTCAAATCATCGACCCAGCTTGCCAATATCTGCCATAGCACACTTGCCGCAAAGTAAACCTCCGGGTCTGCTTGGCAAACCGCATCAACATCGGTCTCGTTAAGATTTTTCTTCCCATAGCCCATTATATAGCCGAGCCATTTCCTGAGATTATCATCAGCATCCGGGAGGATATCCGCAAGGTTAAACTTGCCGGTTCTGGCAAGTGCCCAGGATATGCCGTCCCGCTTTGACGGATCACTGGTCTTCAGCATCTCGACAAGATGTGCTACTTGTGGTTGAGCAATCTTCAGCAACGCTCGTGCTGCCTCGGTCTTGATATCCAATGCAGTAGAATTAAAAGTATCAACAAGTGCCGTTGCCGCCGTCGCAGTAGCAAATTGTCCAAGTGCCCAAGCTGCACCAGCGCGAAGCTCTTCATCCCGATGCTCATCTCTTAGCACCGCTATCAAAAGGCGCTCGCTTTTCTCGTCGGGAATCTCTGATATTACGATCACAGTTTCAAGTTGTGTTTCGAGAGGAACATCCAAAACAGAACTGCACAATTTGGCCTCAATGAATGCCCAGCCGCTAAGATGATCATGTGCAGCAAGGGCTGCAGCCGCTTCAAGTTGAACATAGATATCCTCTTGGGCATGAGATATTCGCTCTTCAAGCGCAGCTTGGGCTATCAGATATCCTCGATATCTTAACGCCTTGGCTGCAGCATAACGTTCGCTCAAGTCTATACTTCTGAGTTTCTCGACAAGAACAGCTTCATCAATATTTGCCGTGCGTGTTAGTGCAAGTCTTACAGGTACAACCGCTGCTACAATCTGATTTTTTTCAACCTTGTCGTTTAATCTAACTTGCGGTACAAGGGTTATTGCACCTTTACTCCGGCTCAACTGAACAATTTGACGTTTAGCGCCGGAAAGGGGTGCCAAGGATATCCTCCTCGGCGATACTTCGGAAACAATAGCCTCCTCATTGGCAACAGCACTCGGCCAAATTACACGGATTTCTGACCCTTCTTCTACTCCCTTGGGTTTGGTTATGGAAACACGTTTATCCGCAAAAGCGCCTCGCAGATCTTTTACACTAATAAAGTGAACCGGCGAAATGCGTTTCAGGTCCACCGGTGAATCGACGCCCTGTTTAAACACAACTATTAAAACATAATCGTCATCTTGCATGCCTGCGTTCCATGCGCGCCTCGGATCATTCAGCGAGTGAGACATAGAGATTTCAGGCTTTGTCTTTCCACGGGATTCAAAGCGAAATCCGGTATTCAGGCACATAATATCAGAACACGAATACGTTTGATCTTGATCTTCTTCCATATCTTGAATCCGGTAGAGCCACGCTCAAGTTCTATTGGGTTGAATCCCAAAGTCTTCAAACATTCAATGGTCGCATTAGTTCCTGCGGCACCAACAGCCAGCTTTCTGAGAAAGCTATCGTCACTTTTAAAATTAATGGCCATTGTCAAATCCTCACATGTTATAGGTCATCTCAAGCAATAAACCAGATCGCTTTAAGATGCATATTTCTTTTTCTGCCTTTGCAACCTACTAAATACAACCTAAAAGAAGAATACAGCAAACCCAAATGCTAAGCAAGTGGTGCTTTGGGGTCACACTGATTCAGACAGTAGCACCCGATTCTGACGGAAGATGCAGGCTTTGGGGTCAGTGCAGGCTTTGAGTGCAGGCTTTGGGGTCAGCAGCAGGCTTTGGGGTCAGGAGTTTACATTTAACATTGATGCTCTGTCCCGGAGCGGTTTCTCATTCAGACCGAAAGCCGATGTTTGGATTGTATCTGCAAATCACAAGTTGCGCGGCATTACGCATAACCCATGCAACCCTATCCCTGCCAGCAGAACGCCTATAAGCGTCCATACACCGTCGGCAAACAGATTAATCCGATGAATATCCTGCCTTGAATAAGCGGCAAATAGTTCGTTTATGCCGGCGTTGGATGCCACCACCCTATGATACTGCTCGTAAGCTACATGCAGTGCAGCATAATCCTTCAGGGCATAATAGCCGCAGAATGAGGCAATAAGTAATCCTGGGATTATTAACAAGATAATCAAGGCAATTCTTCGCATAAGCACTCCTCTACCGTTGATTCTTGTAACTCAGCAGGCATCATTAGACCGACATAGATCCAGCACTCCCCATGAAACAGCACACATAAGCGGTATTCCAGCTGCAATGGTAATGCCTTCCCAGTATTCCATTATGACCAATGGCTCGCAAGGAAAGAACCGCCGGGCATAGTAAGCTACCAGAATAATAGTTATCCCGCCTAATGCCGGTCCGATTATCCGGGGAAGCCATCGCCCCCTGACACCGGCAAAGAATATCGTTCCCATATAAAGGCTGGTCAACGCCGCTATGAGGTAGCCTGTACCAAAGAAGTTGAAATCAGGCCAGGGTAGAGGCGGCCCTCCCCCATAATTGACTTGGTATGCAGAGCGAGCAAAAAGAAATAGCATGTTACCGATAATAATCAGCGGTATTGCTTTAAAGGAGGATACTTCAAAACGGAGATTAAGCAATCCCGGAAGCATGAACAACCCGGATATACCAAATATATATGCTAAACCTATAAAAGTAGCGATTATCTGGCATACAGGGCTGTAAAACGTATACGCATGAGACATAGCTCCGGAGCTGAATGCCAGAGCTGCCAGAAGACCGGAGAAAAGACCACGCTTGAGAAACATACGCACCTCCTACATACTTCTATTCCACTGTTTCAAGGACGCGGCTTCTGCCCGTTACGTGCAAGCAAATGATTCGTTGCCAATATATCCTCAGTCTTAGCCAAAAAGCTTTCGGCATTTTCAATTGCCACCTTTGCACTCTCCGGAGAATAGTCGGATCTATAATCGGCAGTTTCTCTAAGAAGCATCGTGGTATCGAAATCGCTGATATATTTACTATCCATCAGCCCTTCATCAACATATAAAGCTTGAATAGCCGTCTTAAGACAGAAATGGCTCTTCTCACGATAGCCCTTAGCAAAGAGAAGCGCCCTTGCAGCATGAAACATAGAATAATATGCCTGGACGGTCGACCATTTGTAGTTATTGACCTCAAAGCTCTGACTGGCCCAGGCAAGATCGCCTCTGGCAGCCTCCAACTCAGAAGGTATAAGCTCTCCAGCATGCTCCTGCGCTACAATATTCCGATTCTGTAAGCATTTTTCAAAGTCTCTATTCATCCACAGCCCTCTCAAGTAATTTTATCCCCTTCTCGACCCTATCGTAAAACGCTTTGTCTTTTGTTCTGGAAACTGCATATTCGGAAGGAGTTTGTATAATAGGACTAATACGACGCTTGGCAGGAAAATTCTGTATCTTAGCCATAATCTGATCAGGCTGATTGGTAATCACAAAGAGATCGATATCGCTTGCAGCGGTATCCGTGCCTTCGGCAGCGCTGCCAAAAAGAATAATACGTTGCGCGGTATCGGACAAGCTTTCAACAAGCAATTGTAACTCAACAAGGTTTTCGTAGATACGGAAATACTTTATTAACGGCTGATCTTTCAGGTAATAGAACCACATTTTACCGCGCTGCACTCTATAGACAAGGTTATTTTCCAGGAGGCCGCGTAAGGTCTGATTAGTAGACCCTCTACTCACGCCTGTATGTTCGGAGATTTCCTTATCATAAAAGGATTCATCCGGGTGAAGTGTAAGAAAATTGAGAACGCGGTAAGTGCTGCTTCCCAGTAATAAGCCCGACAAATCTTTTGATTCATTAATTTCTACCATGTGTTCATTTTAATGAATTATGCTTTGCTTGTCAATATGTCGAATTGCCTCACAAAAAATCTACTCGAAATAGTATCGATGCCTCAAATTAAAAATCTACTTGAAATAACCTCCGGATTAAAGGCTTACTTAGCTAAGCGGTTTGTCTACGATGTCTGCCTGAAGGAATAACGACAAAATATCCAGGTCACTATGTCCTTTCATCTCTTCACGAGCGGCAGAGCCGAATAGATTATCTTTGATTGGACACGCTATATCAACAATCCTGCTGACAATATCTCACAGAGTTTTATCAACCAAACGTTCATCCACATCAGCCCATCATTGTTTCAGCTCATTCGCCTCCCTGATTGAAATGCCACCCCGTCTGATTGCCGATGCCATAAGGTCAAGTGTAGTCTGGAAATCCTCCAGAATCTCAGCTCTGACAACATCTGTAACAGCTAGCCTTTCCGGTAGTCCCAGCAACAGATCCGGGGAGGAGATTTGGGGTCAGGGGAGGAGCTTTGGGGTCAGGAGTTTACATTTAACATTGATGCTCTGTCCAGGAATAATTTCTCCTTCCGCAAGCATAGCATTGCTGCTAACCGAAAATGACCGGACAATGCTCAGAGAACAAGTCCGCAAATACTGCTCAGGCTAATGTCCTTCAGATAATGTACAGATATCATCATGTTGTTGCATACAATGTTTTCCCTTCTCTATCGGCAGGATAAGCTATTGTACCCGGTATACTGCGCTTTTTCTCAAACTCCTCGCTGGTCATGACTATTATATCCTTGGAAAGGCCCAGCCCATTCAACGATCTTCTCATCTCTATCCGCAATGACCTTTTGTCATCGGCTTCAGATACAATTACCAGGAGATCGACATCACTGTCGCAGGTAGCCTCACCACGAGCCATTGAGCCGAAGAGAATAATCTTTTCCGGCTTGAACCGCTCAGCAATGCGCTTCGTCATTATTTTTATAATCTCTTCCGTCTGCACGAATAATCACCTTGGTTATCTTGTCTCTCTTGCAAACAGCCTCAAAACTGTAATTCTATTATAACAAAAGATATTGGCGATACAACACCAGATCATAG
>JAQVUQ010000165.1 GCA_028699365.1 bacterium
CTCGATATGCGAAGGGGCATACCGTTACCGCTGCTACTATTGAGGCCCCTACAGAAGATGATAAAGCCCGGCTATATGCAGGAAATTTCGAACAATTATTGAACGGCTACTACAAGTTTGATCTGTATGCAACTGCGACAGCATCTGAAGGCCAGTATAAAATACGTTTCTATGATCATACTAATGCTAAGTTGTGGCAAACAATGAGGGCGTTACCATATGATTTGACCGTATATGTAAAGGATATTGTTGTTGTTACGATTTCCTTTCTTGATAGTGCAACCCCAGGACTTGCAATAAAAATCCCTCAATACCCGAATAATATTACTATTTCATCTCCAGAATGGTGGAATGGCGTGAGAAATAACTCTAGCGCTTATGTCAAGAATACAGGGACCAAGCAGATTAAGGTCAAATTATGTGGTCCCGCAAACTACAGTTGTAATGTAAGTGCGACAGGGGGGTGGGGCGGCATAAACAATAAGAGCATTACGTTTGATAGTCAAGGTGTTTATACAAGCGATAGTTTTACTATTAGCAGCATCGTGCCTACTGTAGTGTGTACAAACAATGTCGGATGGCAGTGGAAGGTGACGAAGGATGGTTCCACTCGTAATATTAACCAAACATCGCATAAGATTTATATTGTGTACGCTGATAATTCTAACTGCACCACTAGATATGAACAGCTGTATGAATTCGGTTGTGGTTGGGCGAATAATATGAGTCAAGAAAGCCAAGTGTACGATGCCATATGGGGAAATATGGCATCCCTTAACGCTACAAGTAGCTTCTATTACAATCCTGATAAGACAATTCCTGATAATGAGGGCTTTGAAACACGTGATGTATTGATTAAGAAAAACGCTAGATGTGGAGGCTGGATGGAATTCTTTACTGCTCTATTAGGCGTCCAGGGAATTACTGTTAATAAGGTAGCTGTGATACCTGCGACCCCACCCTACATTGCTCTGGGAGTATATGAAACAATAAAAGGTCAAGGTGATGTAGTGCCGGATCAAAATAGGTTTGCTAACCACGCTATGAGTAGATATAATAATGAATATTACGATCCTTCGTATGGTACAGGACCATACGATCATATGCTAGAATGGGAAAATGCATCTATTGAAGAATACAAGCGGAATGATGGGGGTTGGGTGCCCGATACGAAAAACATATCGGAGGTGCTATATGCGATCGTTCAGTAATAGGGCGAAGATGATATTTCCATGCACAAGCTTTTTGCTGGTATGCATAGCACTTACTACTCTATTAATAGCAGGAGAGCGCAAAGGTTACGCAATACAAGCATTTTCTGAGCAGGTTACTAGGATAGTTAAGACCTCGATCACATCTAATTCAGCACGCCATCCGGTAATGGTGAAATTTCATGACCAACTATACCTATTCTGGACAGAGGGCTATCCCACAGCCTTGAGAGATAAAAGTTTGTTGCCTGCATTCATGACTTTGACCGGTAGGGATGATTACTGTTGGCTATGGCACTGGGCACCTTTTAGTGGTAATGAAATAGCCCCGATCAATGCTAAAGGGAAGATAGGCTTACCACTTCTTAGAGCAGGTTCACTATGGCAAAGACCTGCTATTTGCGCTGATGGTCAGGGTCTGTTATCTATTTATCCTCGCCGTTTTTATGAAGTTCCGCAGACTGATGCTGCGAAAGGACGTCTTCCTGTTGCAACAACAGAGTTACCATCTGGAGCGGTATACCTATTTCAGCCACCGTTGACGGTGTTACCACACTCTCTTCCCAATACAAAATACCTAGGAGAAAAACCGGCGCCAGATTCGCTTACAGGTCAATGGTTCACCTATTACGTGCTTGGACCGCCAAGAGATTTCAAACGGCTTGATCTATGCAGAGATGAAAAGACAAAAACGTTCTTTCTCGCCGGTGAGAATCATATATCAGGTAACATATGGGTGTCATACAGTAGTGATGGTGTGACTTGGCAGGAGCCGATAGTATTGGCTCAAGGCCCTGCTTTTCCAGCAGTAGGAGCCTGTGAAGATAAGGTGATCTTGACATATACGGAAGGTGCTTCAAGTCTTTATCAAAACCAATGGTATGATGATGATCCACCTGGCTCTCGTCCTGATTATTATTACTGGCCTGCTACAGGCACTCTAAAATACCGTCTAAGCGGTGACGGAGGAAAAGCATGGTCAGAACCTAAGACTCTTGTTAAGACGAAAAATATTATCTCCAGTCGTATCTTCTATGGTACGGATGGAGTAATCCGGGTCGTATATGTGGAATCGCTCGGGTATGAAGCGACTAGGTTATGCCTTGTTTCTTCCAGCGATGGAGGCAAAACCTGGACGGAAGCGGAACCAATTACGGATGGTAAGAGCGTTGACCGTGATCCATGTATAACCGTCTGGAAGAATAAAGTATATGTGGCTTTCTCCCGTTATAAGGGCATTAATGCTCCCAGCAGTATATGGTACTGGCAAAAGGATATAAGTTCATCTGAACAGCGGTAAGCAAGTTGTTGGGGAAACAGAGTATAGGGGGCAGCAGGGTATTGGGCTGGAATTCCGTTAGGGACTTCAGGGTCACTTATCAAAGGCTGATTATAGGCATGAGCACCCCGGCCACAGGTCTAGGGGCCAGGTCTACATTCTTGACAGAAGGCGCTTGACAGAACAGCAAAACAATGACCGTAACTCTGTATTTACCGATGAATATGAGGCATATCAACGGAGCATATGCCTCATATTTCAATACCAAGCAATGTATCCAGGCTCATTGGTGATGTAAGTATATCGATTGTAGTCGGTAGGGAGCAAAAAAGCCATCCTGCTAATTTTGTAGAGCGCATATACCGGCAAGAGCCGTACCTGCAGGCATGCCGAGACGAAGAGAGCAAGAGCATAGGGGAAAGGCTATTAATGTGCAGATAACAGGTAGCTGTCCTTATTTTTCCGAAGACGAAGAGCCTTCTTCCACGGAAGATGGGTATTGGTATTGGGGTCAACTCTTTACACTTGACAAAGAGCTTGTTGGCTGGTACCCTATGCGAGTTATGGCAAGGCCGATAAGAGTTGAATACCCCAATGCAGTCTACCATGTAACAGCCAGAGGCAATGAGAAGAAAGCCATCTATCGAGATGACAGCGACAGGGAAAGATTTCTGGCCGTGCTTGGTGAAGCAGTTGAACGCTTTGGAGTGATAGTGCATGCCTACTGTCTGATGCCTAATCACTACCACCTGCTTTTGCAAACACCGCGTGCCAATCTTAGTATAGCGGCAGGATGGCTGCAGACAACATACAGCATACGCTTCAACAGACGTCACAGGCGTAGCGGGCATCTGTTTCAGGGGCGGTATAAGGCGCATCTGGTAGAAGCAGACAGTTATGCCGAAGAATTGATCAAATATATCCATCTGAACCCGGTCAGGCCCAGAGATAAGAATAAACCTATACCAGCAGGACGAAAAAGAGAGCTTGTGGATTATCAGTGGAGCAGCCATCGTGCCTATGCCGGTTATACCGGGAGCACATGTCCATTATGGTTGAGTCTGGATTGGCTCAGTTACTATGGGTCAACAAAGGAGACAGCTCAAAGAGAATATCACCGGCAGATAGATCGGATGTTCGGACAGGTGATTGCTTCCCCATGGGAAGATCTCCAACAGAGCTTGGTCCTTGGAGGGAAACCGCTCCTTGAAAAGGTGCAAGAGATATTGTCCGGGGCTAAAGGACAAGAAGAGATGCGTTGGCGGCAGAGAGCAGATGCCGAGCATGTCTCAGGCGCTATAGCTTCTATGTTAAAGAAGCAGACTGATCGTAAGATATCCATGTGGATGCGGGTAAGACTTGGTGGAGAGCGTATGACGGAAGTAGCGGCAGAATACGGCTATAAAGACGGGAGTGGAGTGCATCAGGTTATTAAGCGATTGGAACAGGAGGCCGAAAAAGACCGGACACTGTCAGTATACTTACAGTCTCTGATTGAAGAAGTGAAGATGTCAAGTGTAAAGAGTTGACCCCTGAGTGCGTGCGACCCCCGAGTGCGTGCGAGTGCGTGAAAGAGGCTATAAGATATATGTAGCGGCCTGCCCCTCAGAGGCGGAGATGCTGTTCGAAAAGCACTCCGGCGAGATAGACCTGCTTCTCACTGATATGATAATGCCCGAATACGATGGGCGCACTTTGTACAACAGGCTGTCGGAGCGTGTCTCCGGACTCAAGGTACTCTTTATGTCCGGCTATGTGGCGACGATTCCGGGCGGAACCGGATATAACTTTATCCAGAAGCCTTTCATGCCGGATGAACTCTCCCGCAAGGTAAGCTCCGTTCTGGATGATCACTGACAGTTCCGCTTCTTGAAGAACCGTGGAAACTTTTCTTCTCGCTTGCGCGTAAAAGGGGTGAATGCCAATTCGCAGCAATGGAGGTAGCAAGTATGAGAAGGTTGTTTGCGGTTGTTGTTACGGTATGTATGGCGGTATCGGTAGCTGCCGGTATAGCCGCCGCTTCGCAGCAGGGTGTGACCAACACCCGGAATATCGGGGCCGCTGCCGGTATTGCCGGTCTGCTGAGCGGAGACAAGAAACTGGCGGCTGGTGGTATGGCGGTGGCTCTTCTGGCCCAGAACCGGCTGGAGAAGGGGTATTACAGGCATAATGACGGGCATGCCCCCAAGATGCATGGCAGGAATTCGTGCCTTTCCCAGCGGCAGTTTCAGGCGGAACTGAAGAGGGCTAAGCGCCTGGGCCAGGCTGACGGTGTAAAGCGCTGGAAGTACGGGAGGCGTAACGGCTTACACGGCTATATACCCTCACGAGCTTTCTGTAACGATTGCCGGGCCTCCTTGCGCCAGGCTTACGAGCGCGCTTTCAATTCGGCCCGGAACAGTTACCATCCCGTTCGCCGGCACCGTTGATCGTATAACTTAATAGCGAGCAGCAGCAGAGTAGAAACGGGCGTACCGCTATGGCGGTGCGCCCGCGGCATGTACCCGTGTTGAAGCAGGCAATCACTTGACATTATCAATATATTGCAATATTATGATTCTATAATATATGGATGGAGGTTAATTGTGAAGAAGAGTATGCGCGACAGTTACTGGAAGCGGAGAGGCATGAAGGAAACCCTCTGGCTTATTCTGCCGCTGACCATTACGGCCGGATGGCTCTATCCTCCTTTGGGGTTTGCCGTCCTGATCTGCATGGCCGCGGCCGTAGCGGTATCGTTTAAATACGGTCGGGCCTGGTGCGATGTATGCCCGCGCGGTGCTTTTGCCGATGTGGTGATGAAGCGCTTCAGTCGCGGCAGGGATATGCCCCGGTGGCTGCGCGGTAATTCCATGCGTGTAGTCATGCTGGTAATGCTTATGGGTATAATGATTTCCGGTTTGTTGCCCGCAGAGAGCGTTAACGCTGCCGGGCTGGTCTTTGTCAGGATTCTTACGGCAACCAGCATTCTGGCGGTAGTTCTGACGCTTCTTTTCGACGAGCGTTCCTGGTGTGCCTTATGCCCGATGGGATCCATGGCGGCATGGATAGGCAAGGGACGCAATCCGTTGCAAGTGAATAGGAGTTCTTGCCGGGAGTGCGGGTTGTGCACCAGGGTCTGTCCTATGGGGCTCTATCCTGCCTCCGGCAGGGAAGAAGGACGGTTTGCAGACGGGGATTGTATTAAATGTGCCGGATGCGCCGTGTCTTGTCCCGTAAAAGCGCTGTCTTTCAATGGTGAAAGTGAAGATTGTCGTGCGGCATAACGCCGGTTATTCTTTGCAGAGAAGTGAGCACAGTGAAGTAAAGTGCCCGGATGGCGATTCTGCGCTATAGCGGCGGAGGACCTTTTGATGACAGATCCGGGAATACTTTGTGCAGCCGTATCCGTCAAAACGTCGTTGCGTGCAGAATGAGCAGCGGCATTAAGGTGGACCGGCAATGCTCTTCGAACGCATAGAATCCAAAGGACTGGCACACTATTCGTATATTGTCGGAGATAACAACGAAGCGGTCGTTATCGATCCTCGGCGCGACTGTGATATTTACCTGGAAACGGCAGTTCGTGCCGGATACAGGATAAAGTACGTGCTTGAAACCCACCGGCACGAGGACTATGTTACCGGATCGCTTGAGCTGGCGGTGCGGACCGGAGCCGAATTATGGCACGCCGATGCTCAGTGGGATTATCGCTTCGGGGAAGCGGTCCGCGACGGACAAACATGGGAAGCGGGCAGGCTGAAGCTGCGGGCTCTGCACGCACCGGGACATACTCCGGGCCTGATGTGCTATCTGCTCAACGATCCGGAGGGTATTTCGTGGATACTCTTCAGCGGTGATGCGCTCTTTGCCGGCGATGTCGGACGCATGGATCTGATGGGAGAAGAGAGAGTGCCGGAGATGGCGGGGCTGATGTACGATACCCTCTACAACCGTATTTTGCAACTGGATGACGGCATTATCGTCTGCCCTGCCC
>JAQVUQ010000002.1 GCA_028699365.1 bacterium
ACAGTTGTCGCATGCCTTCCTCAGGTTCAATTCCTCATAGGTAGCATCAGAACGATAGCCAGCTCATAGTTTGTCCTGGAGTGCTTTTTGTTTCAATTCCTCATAGGTAGCATCAGAACGCGGAAGAGCGTATTCGCACCCATCAGAGGATAGGAGTTTCAATTCCTCATAGGTAGCATCAGAACACAGACCGGCCAGGAACAACAGGGTCTGCAGAAACTGTTTCAATTCCTCATAGGTAGCATCAGAACGAAGGTGATCATCTGGTGCAAATATCAGTATGACATGTTTCAATTCCTCATAGGTAGCATCAGAACTTCGCGGCATCCGCAAGGCCATGGGCAAATACGGCGTGTTTCAATTCCTCATAGGTAGCATCAGAACAATCGTTGTTGACGGCGCATACCGCCACTTTCCGCAGTTTCAATTCCTCATAGGTAGCATCAGAACGTAATTATGAGGTGGAGAAGGACGAGGCAAGGCGGCGTTTCAATTCCTCATAGGTAGCATCAGAACGCAACAATCTGCATTGAACACAAGCGACTCTCTGAATGTTTCAATTCCTCATAGGTAGCATCAGAACGCGGAAGGCGCCGTCCTGGGCAAGGTTACCAAAGGAGGTTTCAATTCCTCATAGGTAGCATCAGAACTTAACAGCAGCGTCGTTTGACCTGTCGGTAGTTTACGTTTCAATTCCTCATAGGTAGCATCAGAACTTAGCCATACGAGCACAACTTTACGTTCTTTGGGAGTTTCAATTCCTCATAGGTAGCATCAGAACTCGAAGCGGAAGTTATTGAGGAGGTAAGCACAGATGAACTGTTTCAATTCCTCATAGGTAGCATCAGAACCCATTTGAATATACTAAAATTCAGTAAAGTGTGCAATAGCTGTTTTAAGCTGTATCATCGGACGATCCATTATCCGGTAGCAGCTCTAATCTGAGAAACACTGTAAAATAGCGCAAACAAGAGAAACCTGTGGAATATTTTTAGTACAAGTAAGTGTCGTCGACCCCCGGCCATTATTACGCTATCGAGGGTCGACGACACATTATTCCCTTCAGGTCGGCACTTCCTTTTCAGCACATTATTCAATTATCAATGTGCTTAATCTCAGCCTTGCTAAGAAAGCATAGTAGCTTCTTCTATATGATTAATTCATTTCCTCCTTTTTCAGAGCCGATAATCTCCCGGGAGGAATATTTGGTTGTTCTCATACAGTAGAGAATGATTGAGTCCTCTTCTTTTTTGATGATTTTAGTCAGCTCCATTTTGAGCTTCTTTAGATTGGCATCGGAGATTTCGCCTTCCAGGACGGAGTTTTGTATCCAGGTCAGATACTGGCGGCATTTTTTCAGAACCTTATTCACTCTTTTTACATTGATATCATAAACCAGGATGACAAACATTCAATCACTCCCCCACTCACCATTGTGCAACAAACGCCTTGTAATCCTTCTCCCCCATCAGATGTTTTTCAAGCTTGTAGGCTTCCAATCTGATCAATCTTCGATAAGATACCGGGCGCTCTATGGCACGATGGTTTATCGTCGCCTTCAGCTTTGCATCCAGTTCCGCCACAAAGGTCTTTTTGGCCTTTTCCTTCATCATAATTCCCTGCGATGCCTGCTCGAAATCTTCCGGGCTTATCATCTTGCGCCCCAACAGTGAGAAGATCAGCCGGTCTATAATCACCGGCTTGAATATCTCGGCTAAATCGAGATTTAGTGAAAAGCTCCTGAAATTGGTTGTATGAAGATAGCCTATGCGCGGATCGAGATGCGTATTATATATTTCGCTCAGGCAGATGGTATACATGAGCGAGTTGCCGAAGCTGATAAGCGTGTTCAGCATATTCTGCGGCGGTCTGCGGGTTCGCTTATCAAACGCAAAACCGTCATTGCCGATGATATCGTCAAACGCCCGGTAATAATACTCTCTTATATTACCCTCCAGAGCCATAAGAGCGGGAATACCGTTACTCGCATTCATGGAGTCCAGCAGTTCCTCGATTGCTTTCAGAGTCTCCTCCAGCGGCTTGCCACGGCTTATGTAATATTTCATTACCTGCCGGATGTTTTTGCCTGCACCGGTCAATAACTCCAAGGCAATGCTACAGCGTTTTAAATCATCAAGGTAATGCTCAGCCTGCTTGAGGATCATGTAGCCGGAGTTCAAATGCTCCCGCGGATAGAAAGAGCCGGTATAGTAGCCGTAATAGTTGAAATAATGAAGTATGATCTCCTTCTTGGCCAGAAGTTCCAGCAACCTCTTGTTGAAGCTGACCTCCCCATAAATCATGATCTCCCCGGTATCCTCAACCGGGATAAAACGCCTTCCCTCGCTGGTTTCAAAGGACAGCGTATTGTCTTTCCTGGAAAGCTCGCCGTCCGAGAACAGATAAACAGTCTTTCTCAATATCGCACCTCCCGTTAAGACCAGCAGAACTCTGCATAGGCACAACTCCGGCAGTAGTTTATCCTGGCAGGCACCGGCGGTTTCTCCATTTGCAGTATCCGCTTTATATCCTCTGTGACTCTCTCGATCTCGGCCGTACCGTCCTCATCGAGTGTAATTTCCTCTCGCCCTTTCTCCTGAGGGAAGAGCAATTCACCTACGGCATCAACGCCATGCATCTTAAGTTCATACAAATAGAACAGCAGTTGCATACGCGCACTCTTTTCAAACTTGGATGACTTCTTTACCTCGCCGATTACCAGCTTACCGTCTTTGATCCGGTAAATATCCATCCTGTTATGCTCAAAAGAGAGCTCTTTTTTCTCCCGGTTGAAAGATTGCTCCTGAAGATACCGTCCGATGGATACGTTGGTATCCTCTCTGTCCGGCTCCAGTTGATGAGCGATAAGCCAGACTTCACGCTGACAGATGTGGTAATACCATATCAGCGTCCCGTATACCCGGATTTCCTCCATGCCTGCCCTCCTTCTCTGAGCGTAAGACGGTATATTCAGAATATCATAGCCGCATCGCTGACGGCAAAGCCGGTATCTTTATCGTAATACCTCTTCAGGTCGGGTTTGCCAATAAAGTGAAAGCCGTAAACCTTTGGCGGAAGAGCCCCGGGATCAGGGCGATGTACGGAAATCACATATTCGTAAAGCCGGCTCTTTATGGCGCAGAATTTCTCTTCCTTCGCATAAAAATCCTCTATTTCAAGTATATCTTCGTATTCATGCCAGATATGCGTAGCTTCATCATCCAGCTCCAGAAAAACGCCGGCACTCTCCCCTTCTTCTATCAGGCGGAAATGATTTACGCCTTTTTTATCACGGTCATCGGAGAAAAACCGCATAACTGTTGCCGCCTGCAACAGTTCCGAAGCCTCTTTGAAGCTGACCCTGGTTTCAATCGTCTGAAAGTAAGTGTTTATCAGGTTGAGGAATTCCGCTTCATCAATCGTATTCCGCGTCTCCAGCAATTGCCTGGTTACATCCAGAGCCACGTTATCGTATATCAGTGCAGCCAGACTGCGGCCGTTGCCCTTGCACAGATTGATCACGCGGACAAGGCCGCTGCTTTTAGCATGGCGGTTGCATCTTCCCGCCGCCTGGTTAATAGCATCCAGGGGAGCCAGATCCCTGTAAACGATATCGAAATCTATATCCACTCCGGCCTCTATCAACTGAGTGCTGACCACCAGCCGGCACTCCCCGGCGGCAATTCTGCCAATGCGCTCCTGCCGGTGTTTCATGGCCACGGCTGTGGATAAGTAACAGATATCCTCCGAGGTAGCTTTCTTCAGTATATGGAAGAGTTCCCTGGCGGAGTTGATGGTATTCATTATAAGAAGGAATTTCCTGTCCGGCTGGGCAAGTATCTCTCCGGATATCATGGCGGCCACCTCTTCAAGAAGACGCGGTGTCATATCCACCTCCATCCTGACACGGTTCATAGCCTGAAAATATCGGGCCGGCTTTACCAGATCAACCGCCTTGTTAACCGATGCAAATATCCTGGGCTGAGTGGCGGTGACCAGAATGATATCGGACGAGGTGTTCTCCGTCATATAATTGAGCAGAAGCTCCACCAGCGGCCAGTAGCGGGTGGGCAGCGTCTGTATCTCATCAAGTATGATGATGGAATTGACCAGGCGATGGAACCGCCGCAGATTACTGTTGCGCCAGCCCATCAGGGTTTCAAAAAACTGGATGAAGGTAGTTACGACAATGGCTGCCTCCCAGCCTTCAATAAGCAGCTTGGATTCATGGTGAGAGTAGCCACGCTCCTCCACAGGCTCTTTATCCAGGCGATAGACGGGATCGGCCAGATGATGATGTTTGAGCAGCAGATGATGTCCGGCCTGACCACCGGAAAGGAGTATATCGGACATAACTTTATAGTTCTGATCTATGATACTGAGAAAGGGAAGAGCGTATATGATCTGCGGATATACGCCGCTCTCTTCCCCCCGTTGCGAGCGTAGCTTTATGGCACAATTGAAGGCGGTCAAGGTTTTGCCAAGGCCGGTAGGCAATGAAAGCCGGAAGACATGTTCCGAACTGCGTTCAGCCAAACAGGCGGCGCTCTCCTGATATGCCTCTTCCCTGAGGAGATTTATGCCGCTACGTTCCCAACCCCGGCCGGCTTTATATCCGTCTACAAGATCGGCCGGCAAGCTTCCCTCCGCCAGCCGGTAGTGTTCCAGTCCCGCCTCATGCTTGTCGGCATCGATCAGCAAAGAATATAGGAAAAGAAAACGGAAATACTCACGTAGATTGAAAATATCATTCGTCAACAGCGCGGAGCTTGAGGTGATCCTGCCGGCCTGCATCATCAAATCAATGATAAGATTTCGCCAGGGGCGCCTTATGCTTCGCATCTCAGCAGAGATGCCCCTGATCCACCCTTCCAGCAGTCCCTGGCTGAAAGGTTCCATCTCCGCGGCCGAAGCTGGAAGATCTGCCTTAAGCATCTTCCAGAGAGAGTTGAGCGTATCGTAGTCTATCGATGCGGCCTGCCTGAGGAGCAGCTTCACCTCATCATCGCTCAGATCGGCATATTCATCGGCTATATCCTTTAAATTGCCGTGATGCCTTCTGATGGCCAGATAGACGAAAAACCTCAGTTTCTCCGCTTCCGGATGGTCGCCAAAGCAGTGCCGGGCCAGGTAATAACCGGCAACGGCTGAAAGCAGGCCGTGTCTCTCCAGAGACCCGCCCTGCAGATGGGGATTCTTTTCCACCGACGATATATAACGCTGGAAGTAACCGGTAGCCTTGCCGAAATCATGCGCCAGACAGACTATGGCCAGCATACCCGATAGTTGGTTATTATCCCACAGACTGCTATCCCTGTCTCCCAGAAGATGCTGTGCCAGGCGTTTTACTCCCAGCAGATGATCCTCAAGTAGCTTATGAGGATGGCTCAGCAAAGGCAATCCTGTCCTCCCGTCCGGATTATGGAGATATTTTCGCCGGCTCCCCTCCAGAAATGCGTCAGCTTGAGTGACATGGATCTTCCCTGGGACTCCGCCAGAAGCTCACCATATTCCTGCACTTCACGGTTATCGTTCATGGAGAACGGCATCCGCTCCTTGATATACCGTCTATCAGGTGTAAGGGCTATACCCTCTTTTCTTATATGATTCAAAGGAACGGCGGTTACTATCTTCACCGGATCACCGGCTTCCTCCAGGGTAAACTCATCCACTCCCATAAAACGGAAATCCGCCAGCAATTCACTCAATCCCAGGCTGACCGTATAATAACATTTATGCTCCATAAGGGTGGATGCCAAGCGCCCGAATAGCTCCTGGTCCTCCATAGTTATGTAAAAGCGGTAGGCAGCCTCTTTAAGGAATTCGAACTTTATTTGCGTTCTGGCTCCCTCCCGTCTCTGCTTGGGCACCCAGACATTGCTCTTGGTATTGATGAGGTTAATTCCCATGCGTGTCTTCTTTACAGGTGACAGCAACCGGATGCCTATACCGGTTACGGCTTCAGTAAGTATCTTTACATACAGTTCTTCCTCTCTCGGCAGACCAAGAACAGCGCCGATAATCCCCAAGACAGCCGTAGGAGGAATCACGGAGAAGGTAACAGGGGAAGAGGTGGAGTAATACTTGCGAAAGTGCGCGTAATCCCCCGTTACATCAAAACTCAATACTTTGATGCTCATGGCGTCACCGTCCTAAAATGACATCGCCTCAGTCTTGATTCCCGCAGCAGACAGAGCTTTGGCAAGGTCTGCCGACATCCTGACCGCATCGGCGGCAGCATATTGCACGTAAGCAATCTTTCCGCTGTTGGCTGTCAGTGCCTTGATCAACGGCTCAACGTTCAGAACAACTTCACCTATATCCCGCAGTGCCTCGTCTTCAACTTCATACCCGGCAGATACCAGCTTATCCAACTCACCGATGTGGAAGCAAGGTTCAGAGTAGGCCACTCTCAACAGGAGCCTGGGATTGTGCATGGCTTTGGATCTGGAGATGAGGTTCCTGGTCCCAGCCCAGATCGCTTCCAGAAGTTTGGAGACATCATCCTCCGTCAGCCCGGTATGTTTGGCGGCGTTTTCATTGACTATCCCATGAAAGGCTATCAGGGAGTAGGGCAGGACATACTCCTCCCGGAAGGTCTTCTGGGTTTTGTTCTCATCGGCGGCAAAAGCGCCGGTGCCTTTGATATACTGCAATTTCACTCTATGTAGAGAGCGTCCCATCTTGAACTGCACCGGGCCGGTAAAGGTAATGGAACCTTTCTCCTTCGGCGATTTTTCCAGCGGTATAGTGGCTCCAAACAGTCGGACGTCTATACAGCCGGAGAGGAGATTGTTCTGAATGATATCCTTCATCTCTTTAAGGCTGCCAAATTTGGCTTTATTCAGCTTTGTCCCTTCCTGCAGAAGAAAATCCTCTGCCCTCAGCTTGGCGTCCTGAATAACATCGTTATCGTCGGCGATCTCCCTGACGAAGATCTCCTCACCCTTGACCTGATGCAGGTAATCCCGCACCGTGCGCTTCAGCCTGACATCAGTAACGATATTACGCCCGGTCTCCTCGTCTATCCGGGGCTTGTTGGCATCCAGCGGATCCCCGTTGGGATTGGCATAACTGACATCGTAAAGGAACAACAACTCCGAACGATTACTGATTGACATTTTTACTCTCCTCCTTGTTTTCGGCATCGGTGTAGACTATACCGTTGATCTCTCTGTAGAGGCTCATGCCGCAGGCCAGATAGAAATTCAGTTCATCCACCGACATTCTCCATGACGGCGAAGCCTGCAGGAATAACTCCGAGGCGGCGGCGGCCATTTCAGCCTTACCCTTATCATAACTTTCGTATTCCTGGAGCTTGTTGATGACTTTGGGAAGCAACCCCTTTACCCGGCGTTCATCCAGCTTCAATCCCCCCAGTTCGGTCATAAACGGTTGTGATTTTCTCTTGACGTACTGAACGTTGAGCAGCATCCTGGTCAGAGCTCCCAGCAGAAATACCGCTCTCTTCTCCGGCCTGTCCAACTGGCCGCAATACCTGTTGAATACCGGATCGAAAATAGTTTCCGACATGGCGACCATCTCCTTTCTAAACATATGCAATCTGTCCATAAAAAGCAGCGTTTGTACGGCATCCAGTGTCATGTAAGCCCATTTGCCGTCTTCCGCGGAATTGTTGAACTCACGCCGTATCTCCCGCATAAAATGGGGCATAAGGAACCTCACGGACAACGACAGGCCCTTGAATATGCTGTTGGTTATCTCCAGAAAGTATTTATCCAGATCGTCTTCTCTCTTGCCCTCGCTGGATCGCCTGAAAAACATCCTTATCCGGCCGAAGCTGAAGGGGTGCTCCGGAAAGACAGCATCCACCCCGGCTTTGGCGGCAAATATGGTCTGTAACCGGGAGGGGAGGACGTCATCTATCAGCAGCAGGATACGTTCGGCTCCCTGTACTTTCCGCAGAAAGAAAAGATGTAAGGCCATGGAATCCTGCTGCTGCGCCAGATAATCCAGGATTTCATTCTCATCGCTGGTAAGCCTGGCACCGCTGCTGTCTTTGGCAAGCTTAGTCTTCCTGTCAGCCATAAGGAGTACTGGCAATATGTCATCATGCAATTCGCCGATCGTGAATTGCGGCACCACCTGATAGCTGAGACCGTAGAAATAGAACGACAGGCGATCTGCCAGCAAACGCTTTCCCTCTTCCAATTGCAGCGCACAATCGGCACAGACGGGATGATTACGCCAGCTTCTGCCGGCATCGAAATGCCCGGCAATGAATCCCGGTTTGTCGTTGGTATAGAAACTGAAGCAGGCTCCATCGGTAACATAGTCTTTCCGTTCGCCACAAACCGAGCAAACCTTGCCGGTAGCGGAAATCCTATCGCTCTTGGCTTGCACCAGCCCCAGAAATGCTGAGACAAAGGCCGGAATATCGTAAAGATAACGCTCACCGATGCGCAAAGTCAGGACAGCACCCTTCTTCAGCCTGGTTTGTTCATCTTCTATAGCAGTAATAATCGTTTTCTTTTTAAGCTCAAGCTCTTTCCTGACAGCCTCGAAAAGCGCCTTGTCGGATTTGGGAAGATCCAGTTCCTTA
Source organism: bacterium (assembly GCA_028699365.1). Taxonomy (GTDB): domain Bacteria; phylum UBP13; class UBA5359; order UBA5359; family UBA5359; genus UBA5359. The sequence continues at coordinate 8,564 of JAQVUQ010000002.1, forward strand.
GCTACTCTCTTAAACCATTGTATGATTTTGCCGTCAAAGGTTTTGCCTGACTCGATAAGCATGGCCGTAGGCGAAAAGTTGCTTCCATTTGGGCTGCCGCGGCGATAGATATACTTCTCCTCACCAGGTGCATTGGTATCTTCAATATAGATACCCTGGAAGGCGTATTCAGGGGTATCATCCAATTGGATGACCATAGTATAAGGGTAAAAACCGGCGTCAACAGGTTGTATCAGCACCGACAGTACATCACCCCGACCGCCCCGTCCCAGACTCCAGGCACCAAGTTCCTTAATAGCCGAAAGCACTTCAATTCACCCCTTTCCCAGAGGTTGCACTATCTGCAATTAAACAGACCAAACCCCTGGCTGTTTTTTGAGCCTATGCCGGCATCGTATGCCATGCGCAGCATCAGCGGATGTCCGCTGATGGTAAAATCGCCTATCCAACCCTTAATTATTGTGTTCTTGTAATTGACCGTAATCTGCCGGCAGTCTACGGCGTTATCCGACCGCTTAATGCTGAACGGCAATTCCGACCAGTCCTGTCCCAGAAAGGCCGATCCCTTTTTGATGAGGTTCTTCTGGATAAGCTCAGAGAACTCCTTCTCCGTGTGTGAATAATAATAAGTTTTTTTGCTCCCCTCTGCTGTGTAAAGGGTGCTGTAAACAGTAACGGGAGAGAGCATGCCGATATCATATGATATGCGATCATCGAAAGAAGGAGTTTCTTGCACCGACACTTCGCTGACGGTTAAGTTATTATGCCCTAGAAAAACATCGTCCAGCCCGACAATGCCGGAGAGCAAGTTTTGCAGAAACTCTTCCCAGGGGCTGGAAATGTAAAAGGTAAAAGGGGAATAAAAAAGGATTTCCTTCTCTCGCTGATTGAAAACACAACTTCCCATCAGACGGGAGAAGGCAAAGAGCTTGAAGATACGCTTCTCATGGTGGAAGCCGTGATCGTGCAGAAAATGCTGCATCTTTTCATCGGTCAGCGTCCTGTAGATAAAGCCCTGAAGCATATGCTGGTGGTTTACCGGCAGGATGACGTCATTCTGACTGGCGAGCGTTACTTTCAAGCGCATACAATACCTCCTACCGCATATCCGTCGCTCCGGCTGCATACAGCCTGCAAGCAACCGCATTATTGGAAGCCTCTTATTTAAGTATAGGACTTGCAAACCAGATATGCAAACAATGTCCGGCAGTTAAGATCAGATCGGTTCCGGCGCCGTAAAGAGGCATATATTACCGTCCACCGTGATATCGTAAATCTTGATAGCCACCCGCCAATGCATGCGCAAGTCCCAGGTTAAAAAAACACGAGCAAAAGCACCCAGGCCAAGCTGTCCCTCAAGCCTATACCTACCGGCAATAATAGCGCACTGCATCTCCGGTACCAGCTGCTGATAGCTTTGCAGCATAGTTTGACGAGAAGTAACTGTGCTACCGCCTGTCGACGACATACCGTATCAGATGACAGCCAGATTGTCATCATAGCATGCTGTTACGTTCTTTTCGCTGTTAGCTATATTTCTTCATTGTATGGCTTTCTTACCCGCTTCGATCAATCTCTTTACCTTCTTGACTACCTTTATTACCGATCTCTTTGTAGAAGGGCATACCATGCTTCTCACGCGTAGCCTCCGCCCTTCTGTCCAGCCTCACTGGTCGTCATCTTGCCTTTGTTCTCAGCCATTTTTCACCTCCTCTTCAGACAAGTTTCTGGAAACGGGCCTTAATTCCAGCTTTTTTGCTTTGCTCGATGATATAAAATTCTGCCAAACGATCTTCGGCTGCCTCTTCGGGAATCTTGTCTGGATTGACGATCATCGCTTCTCGAAGATCGCCTTCGAATAGGACACTCCATCGGTCGCTGTCTCGCTTCAATGTACCACGGCGCGTTTGGCCCTTTTCAACAAGTTTGATTAGTTGAGAAGGCGGAAGAGGTAAACGTTTGGCGACAATTGTTGCTATAACTCCTGTGGAATTCGATTTGCTCACGTCTGCTTCCTGTTGGGCTATTCTCGGCGGATCAGACGGCCAGGCAGGTTCATTCTCTCTAAACACCTTATGCGGCGTTGGAAGAACCTGCCTGGATCGGAATTTATCCAAACTCATTATGTAATCAGTACTAGAAAGTTCAGGAGGCCTTCTCTTCCAATTTAGAATATAGAACAGCGCTTCTATCCGGGCGATTTTCTGCAAGCCGGTCTTGTTCTCATCAATTGTCTCATGGCTGCTTTTTGCATGATCGAGCATCGCTTCTTCAAACCTCTTGATGAAACCACTTCCATCATTTTCTAAAATGCCGTTATTCTCCCAGCATGCATACCTCCTGGCTCTATCGATAAGATTAAGTTTCGACTCTATTTGCACAGTTCCCAAGCCAAGAGGCTTCCCCATCCCCAACTTGTGGGCGCAATCTTCCGGAAGTTGCAGTGCGCAGAGCAAGGCCCCCAGTTCGATATTCGTCAGGTTTTCGAAGCGGATACGTCCGAAAAAGGTCACGCCAGTCTTAACCGGCCGGATGATCGTGTGCTGAGAGTCAATAGGGCTATCGGATTGCAAATCATCTCGTAGCTTATTATATCGTAGCTCATCATGATTGCTGAACTCTCTAACTGCATTGATCCCCTCACTATCCCAACGGTGCCAGTATAGTTTATGGCCACGGATGACTGTATGATCTCCCTGTAGATAGGTGGTAAGGTTCTCTCCTCCCTTGGTTCCGTCCTGAGTCAGGTAATGCTGGAAGCAGGTGATCTTGGGCGAGGAAAGGATACGCGGCACAATGATTTCCTCGAACCATTCCGGCTTGCTGCCGTTAGCTACAACATCTTCGAAAAAAACCCGTCCCCTGATGGCCAGACCCTTTTTGCTTTTGCCCTGGTTGACCATTCCAAATATGACCTCAGCCAAGTCCAAATCGGCGTTCCTGATTTCTCGGGGAATCAAGTCAACTGGACTCAAGTCATAGGGAAAGCGAAACATCTGAGCCCGGCCGAAAAATACTAGCCCATCAGGATTTTCATTAGTCTTAGCAAAGTCATCAATCAAAAAAAATACCGGCTCTCCATCACACAGGTAGCCTTTGTCTCTACGACAATTCTCTGTCGGTTTGTCTTTCGGAAAGGCCTTTTCCTGCCATTGGGTAATCTGATCTTCGTCGTGGAAACGATCCCATAAGTCATTATTAATCGTTATCATCCGTTTTTCTTTAGACAACAAGAAAACGAATTCAAGATGCTTGTTTGGAATTCCACCGGTAATAACCAAAACACCTTCTTGACTACCATCTTGGGGCTGCAAGCTGATGGCACTGACCTTTCGAAAATGTAGATAAAAATCTGGATGCCGCAACTTACCATTTCTTATTTTCTTCTCGAAAAAATAATTCTGTTCTTCCTCGTCGCCCTTCACATAAACATGCCTGTGTTGCAATTCCTGGCTCGGTGTGGCCATAGGCCCTGACCCGTATAGCAAGCTATTTATATTGAGAGTCTCCTTGATAAGCGATTGTTCAACTCGTGTCAAGCCACATTCCTGGATAGCCCATTTTGCCCCTTCTCGTTTGACGATACCGGCTCTGACGCGGGCTCTGTATCCTGCAGCTTTTATATTTACTGAATCCCCTGAAGAAATATCAACTCCTGAGGCAAGGTTACCCAACTCATCAATAAAGTGTTCACGATAACTGTCCGCAAGCCGTCCGGGGGACATATCGCGAAAAAACGGCCTTTCTTCCGTCACCGGCACAATCTTGCTGAAAGAGAGAATTTCCACCAGGGTTCGGATCATGCCCCGTAGGCTGGAGCCAGGGATCAACGGCCTGCCGTCCGGCGTCGTGAAAGGCTCTGGCCGCAGACGGGAGTCGCGTTTGTCCCATTTATCATCGCTCCTGATCACTGGTCCACGGATGAACAACGGCGTTAGAGTTTTGATCGAGAGATCAATCCACCCGCTGTGCGTTCCCGGCACAAACTGGTCATGCATCTTCCATGGTCTGATTTCACGACCATTGGCTTCAATACCGTTCGCCACAGTGTAAATGCAGTTGGGTAGAGGAACGAAATTGTAAGGAGCAGTAGCCATTTTTTTCATATCTGTCGGATTGATATTCGGATTGATATGTCGAGGCATTATCGTACCTCCTTGAAAACTTCCACAAGACGGGTTGCAGCCACACGGACGGCACCGGTCTCTTTGTCCAGCTCAAAGTAATGCTGCACTCTAAGACGAAGTGGCCAATATCCGTATTTAAAGTCATCTTCCGTGCATACCAGAGGCACGGCCTGTTCCATCCCACCGGCTGTTCCTACCCGGGTAAAGCCGGCTCTCGGCGTTCCTATGGTACGATCCCCAAGTAGAATACGCACTTCAGCGCCCGGCCGGACAGGCGAATTGTCATCTTCAATCGGACGGTCTATAATGCAACGGCCGGACAAGCCTCTTTCAGTTTTCCAGAACATGATTTCGCTTTCAGGCCCGAATAAGCGGATTTCAAGAAGATTGAAGCTGGAAATCTTTGGACTCAAGTCCGGAAACGTATTGGAGGATAATTGCCAGCATCGGTTGGAGCTTTCATATCGCCCCCAGGTTACGCCGTCATGGCAGTGGGCCAGCAACCAGGAGAAAGTATTGACACCAAACTCAGATTCTTCACTTCCGGTCACCCGGCCCAGGATGGCCTGACACGCTTGATTATCCAGCATTTCTATTCTGCATCCTTCAAGCCGGTTCACGATCGCACCTCCTTGCGAAACTCTGCTATCTTTTCATTCAAGAGAGCTTTGGTCTCATCCGCAATCTTAAGACCAGATCCGATGATCGCCATCTTCTTATCAACAAAACGAATCCTAGCTGTGCCGTTGATTACTCCACGTCCTACGGAACTCGCACCACCCACGTTCAGATCACCGGAGAACAGATCTTTAAGCAACAGCAAGAGCAATCCTGTCTCTCCAAACTTGGGGTTTCGCAGTTCTAAGCGTACTGCTGCTTTCCCACCATAATCCGGTTCTTCATCAAAGAGAGCGCTCTTAGCCACCCCTTGGGTGAAACGATCAATGCGGATGCGTGACGGACGCATTCGCGTCCCACCGGTAACCACGCTTTCGGAGATTGTCAGACGGGAAGCAGTATGTTCAACTGTGGAGTCCTCCTGATCTCCTTGCGGCGTACCGAAGATACTATTGATCCGGATTTCCGCATTATTTTCTTTATTGGAGACAATACGAGCGATTTTCAGCGCTCGATTTCTCAGTATGCCGGCTAGGCTCGTCCCTGGTAGAACAGACTGTCCACCGGAAACAAGGTGTACTGTGTCCGGCGCATCAGACGTAGCGGCCGGACTGCGCACCAAAATTCCACCCAAGAGAGATAATTCAGCATCAATTACCACCCTCTCCCGCTTATCCTGAATTTCTTCCCGGCTAATGGGCAAGACAGCATAGCAAGCTTTCCATAGAGAATCATGAGCCCTGACATCGTCCCCAATAGGGTTCATGGCATCTGAGGTCAACCAATTAAGCCAACCCTCTTGTGCGGTTAAATCGTGCCGAATAGCACGCCAATTTCGAGCAGTGACCGCTCCTAATCCTCTGGAGCGCCTCATTCCAAGAGCGATATCCCCTTCTGTCAAACCGTTTGACGCCTCAACGAGAAAATTGACCAACCTGGATTCCGATGTGGTATCCGGAACTATCAGATCCATCCGAACCGGGAAAATCGTTCCCGCCGGAAGCACCTCCATATCAAACTTCTTATGGGCTTCCACCGTACCGCTTGTCGGCTCAATGGCTACTCCATCACGGATTTCCACTGACATACCGTCGGGCAATTTCCCCAAGGAGTCAAAAACAATCAGGAGGCTGCGTGCCCCTTCACTATCCAGTAACGCTGAACCGAATAGAGCAGCTATGTCTGGAACTTTTTCTTTTGACCGGTATCCGCCAAGGATATCGGCCAGATGGCTGCGTAATGCACCAGCCAAGGATGTTCCGAGAAGCAGCGGTACTCCATCTCTAGGATCTCGCAAGACCGGCATGTCCACAGCAACGCCTGCAGAACCTCTAAAATGGGTAGCCGTTTTAAGCACAATCTCACCGGTGATAACCCAGCGCGCGATCATGGCCTGTATACCGCCGGTAATCCCTGGTAATAATGCTTCATTACTCATCACCGGTCTCCTTTCCCTTGTTGCGCAGAGCCATAGCAGCAAGCACAGCGTCAATGAGGCGAACGGATAACTCGTCGGACTTCTCTTCAAGAAATTGCATTGCGGTTTTTTCTGAAATGAGATGGCCTCGCTGTGCTATTACTGTTGCCTGTAGCCAATCGAGAACTTTGCCTTTGTCGCTTGCATCTACCAACCATTTGGACAAACTGAGTTTTCCACAGTTTATTTTGATAGAGCATCGGTCCAATTGATCCATGGCGGTCCGCTTCAAGCGTTTGTCGTTATTATTTTGTTGTAACCAGTCCTTGATTATTCCAATTGCTCTTTGAGGGTTCTCCCGCAGGGGAACTCGTAATCGGCCTAAGAGACTTGTGGTGGGAATATTGTCAGCAGTTTTTGCAATTAGCGCTGCCGTCTCTTCAATTCGTCTTATAATCTGTGCATCAATAATACGACCTTCGATAAAGGAAACGAGTTGTGGTGCTTTGTTTCCCAACTCAGAGCTTAGTGATATTTTGTCTGGCCGGTATAGAGAGATCTTCCGCAAAGGCTCCTTAAGAAATAACAACCGGCCATAACCTTCCCCTTTGCGTTCACCTATACCTTCATGTTCGATATTGTGCAAATCATTTATAGGAATTGACTGATTTGCTTTAAGCACGATAACCGAACCGGCGGCAGCAGCCAAAACTTGAGGAGTCTCAAGCCGCCATTTGCGATTGAACCCGCCAAGGGTTTCAAAAGTCCACCGTCTGCAAACCGGTTTCGCTCTATTATTCAGAGCCCGGCCGACCTCCTCCTCCAAACCACCTGGATCAATCTGACCTGTTACCGGATCACGCACGATACAAGCCGAAATCAGAAGCAAGCGAAATTCCGTGCCTGGTTCAATATCACAGTTTACAAGTTGAAATCCTTCCCCTCCGCTACCTTCGATTTCGCATTTCCGACGCTCTTCCCATTCTATTTGAGTCATGCCTCCATAACCTGCACGCCGGGATCTGCCGATGAGGATCAACTCCCCCAGCAGTTCTTGAACCAGTTTAGCAAGTTGTCCACATTTCTCCTCTGAATCGCCATGTACTTGAATCAGACCTTTGAAGGATTGGCCGGCATCAAGAGATTCGAAGGCAAAGACTGCCCCGTGAGTATGGCCCTGCTTGTCCTTCCATGCGCAACCTTTCTTACGGTCTTGCTGATGATGAATGCGAGTGCTCATCGTCGGTTGGACCAGGGTTAGACGAGATGAGCCGATGGTAAGAAAACTTTCCATGATTGGCGCCAGTTGTTCTTTCGGCCAATATTCAACTAAATCCCTGTTTTGCGAAGGACGTTCGTCGTACGAGGCAAGATCCCTGGCTATAATTTTTGCTTGGTTTTCTTGCATATCCTTTTCTCGCCGCACGGAAACCGGCATCGGTAAAGCACGCCGGTCACTCTGGGCCGGATAGGCGTGCAGATATCGCACCGTGCCACTCAAAACCAGATTATAAAACTCCTGTTGCTTGGATACATCCGTACCTGGATCGCCAAGGATCTTGGCCATTGCCCCACGCACAGCAGCGCCTGGAATAAACGGCAGGCTTAGAGAACTGTTCGGGTCCCCCCCCAAAGCCGTGATAATTGCCGGGGAGTTCAGCGTTAGTGTATAAGGCAAGTATTGATAACAGCTCATACTGATCCTCCTTCTGCCACCTGCTTGGTTTTCTCCAATTCGCCGTTCAATGACAGAAGAACATGGCCTCGACCACGGTTGCGGGCTAGTCCTGCGTGACGTGTCGCCAAGAGAGTCAGAGCCAAACAGCGAATATCATCGGCGCCAGGTGTGGCTATCCAAAAGAGGGGAGCATGAAATGTCAAACCACGAATAAGCACACGAACCGAACGAAGGGTCGTTTTCGCCGGAACGCCGGTTCCACGCTCCTCGGAAGTCTGCTGCCGAACATCGGTGAACGCTTCCAACACAGCCATCAATGGAATGGGATGGTTATTCCGCATTTCTGCTGTCTCAACCCATTGTCGGGTATCCTTATCCACCACCGCATTGCCGATCCACAGGATTGAGCGTTCCTCCGTATCTGCTTCCAGGCCGAATACCCGCTCCGCCGCTTCGATCAATTCCGGGAAACAGTGCCACATGGAAAGCCAGGAATCCCGCAGGAGCCCACGAAGCGTCTTACCGCCTAAAAAAGGAAGACCCAGATCGTCGTGTTCCCCCTCCATGTCAACCACCCCGGCTGTGCCTTCACCCCTGCTGAAAGTGGTGTCGGAAAGAAGCTCTATTTGTATAAATTGATTCCGGCTCATAGCTTTTCCTCGTTTCCCTGATCACGGTCATCCGGCTTTAGGACAAGATGCAGATCAAGCAACTCCAGTGCATCTAAAAGCGGCGTACGAGATTCGGCGAGAAATCCATTTTCAATCTCCTGCGGCAGTTGGAGGTTTTCATCCACTACCTGCCATGCATCAAGTGACGCTCTGACGTATTCCGGTCCTTCTCTTACCAGCTTGTAAAACGATTTAACCTTGTTCCGACGTTCGGACCATCGTACACCCCGCAAGCCGACTTGCAGGTCATCCAGAAGCGTATTGGACAGCCAATTCCAGGATTCCGCCCTGTTTTTGCCAACGTTCAATCGATATGGCCGACAAGTGAGTTGATGTCCATTTGCCCGATATTGCTTCTCACGTATGCTGGACACGCTTTCACCCGGGCGGCTGGCTCCAACATGCCAATCCAAGGCACAGTCAGGATCGTTTTTCTCTTTTAACATGCACTTGGCAGATGCGCACAGGCTTTCAGCCAATTTGTAAGCCCTGATAAACGGCGCATGGCCACGAACAATAGCAACCCCTGCGCAAGCAGAGATTTTCCCAAGCTGCGGAATGGTACTTCTGTCAAATATAGAAAGTATCGTTTCTGCCAAGTCCAGAGCGATGCGACCATCGCAAACAAAAGTCAAGTCGTCGCCGCCGAGCAATATGGGGCGCAAGGGAAGCATCCAATCGTCATCAACTTTGGTCAACCGGAAGTCTAACCCGGCTGGTTGTCCGGTTATCCTCATCGATTCTTCATCATCTTCAACAGTTTCCTTTATTGCTTGACGGACCCGGTCCACCGCAGCTTGAAAGGCTTCCCGACCCAGCCTGTCAATAGCTTGCGACCAGTCGCGGTATTCCAGTTCGACATCCGCATCCTTCACGCCGTTTTCAGCCTTTGTCGATAACCACTCGGCAATCTTCCGACCAACCCCGTTTCCATCAACATGCACCACACCGATCAGACTCGTTTCCCCATAGGTACGGCCAAGCTGATCCAATTCAAGGGGAAAAGCAAATCCTGGATACTTATGCAAAAACGACGCCCACCTTGTACCAGCATTATCGCTCTTCTCCCGGCGCTTTAATACTTCTTTTGAAAGCGGAACAGCCGGATCTTTTTCATCAAACCCGGTTGCAGGCAGACCGGTTTCATGACAGGCAGCGGTTACGGATAGACCTAGAAGGGGTGAGGCTGGAATACGTTCGGTTTTCATCCTTGCCAATTCAACCTGGATTTCCTGGAGCACCTTTGCCAATCCGCCATCTTTAAAAGATCTGTGCACCACAACAACTTCCAGACCTGGCACCTTGTCATGCAAACTGCGGGTATAGAGGGATGTAAACTTACAAGCCTTATCGATGGACTCAAACTTAACGATGACGTTGCCGCCTCCGGCCAGAAGAATATTTTCTTTTGCAACAAGACCATTCAATGCTCCATCATTGGAGGTGCTCCAATACACCAACCATGAACCGGCTACCACGTCCCGCAGGCGGTTCGAGGAAAAGACAAATCGTTGCACCCCCGTCACATCAATAGCAGTCAAGACAGGCATGAGATTTTCCTCCTATACTTCGAGCCATTTCTCGAGGGAACTCTTGTTCGGTTTACCATCACTTCCCTCCCATTCCTTCAAATCACACAGGCCAAAAACTTGCGGCGTATTGGGAGCATCCCAGATATCGGCAACATCGTTTCGTAACTGCTCTACATAGGCGCCCTGGTTATTACTGCCATGAAGCAGACAGACCAAAGCGGAACGAGCCAGATCCCCACCCAGTTGGCGGGCACGTATTGCCACTTCAAAGAGTTTAGATTTGCACAATTTGATATCGGTATCTGTGGTGCAGGAAATCACATAAGGCCGATGACCACGAACAATCGCCAAATCTATCTCGAACCCACGACCGTTTGCACGCGTGCAGTTAACATTGACAGATACTTCACTTTCTCCCGGTATGCCTCGCACCAATTCACCACACCAGACCTCAAGCCAACCTCCTCCCAAAAAACCACACCATTTTTCGTAAGTTTTTCTGGTCCATTCATCTTCCGGAAGATGTACGATACTCAAATCAATGTTCAGCAATTCGCTGAGCATAATCGGATTCTGCTTTGCGGTTTTTAGGTCTAAACGTTTGTCTTTATCATCATTATTATCTTTTTTATGGATGTTATAGAGCCTATCTGTAAGCTCCGGCTCGTTCAAAACCACCTTCAAGATCTTATCGGCATCCTCAACAGTTGGAGAGGGATCAGCTTTCTCGTCTTTTGATTTGCGATTAATCCCATGCAGCCCAAGAATATCATCCAGTCTTAACTCAAAGTTCTGCGACAACAACTCGATTTCATAGCCGTCATCAAAACGTAATACACTCCTTCGTTCATCCAGATAAGAAGCCTGTTTATCCCCTCCACCGGCATCTTTAAACGCCATCCGGGCATTAGTGGCCATGACTTTGGTGCCTCCGGTGTAATGTAAATGAGCACCTTCTGGAACCACAAGAAAGGCCTCACGCACTCTCGCAGCATTGGTCGCATCCCCGATGCATCTTTCATCTATAGATAAGCCCGTGAGTTTTATTTCCAGCCTGTCTTTGAGATTATTCTTTATTTCTTCGGTTTCCGGGCTGTAAATAAGGCAGACGGATTGGGGTTCGAGGATAAGAGAAGCCAAATAATTAGGGAAAGGATTGGATCCTACAAGCAGATAAAGATAGTCACAGGTCCTTTGTTGCTTAATCATTCCGTTATAACCCCTCAAAAAATTCAATTTTACCGCATTACCACAACCGGGATGTCTGATAGCAGTGATCTTGCCGAGGATGCGCATCTCGTAAGTGGTCTCATCCATAAGTAAAGTATTACTCGCGACCATTATTTCCTCACTTCTGCCTCCATGACTTCCCTGGAAAGTCGGCTCAGAGATTGTGCTCTGCTTGCAGTGTAACTGTGGTCTGAAGTATAAGCCAAGCAGAGAAATTAAGCATCCCAGTCTCAACTATAATCGAATGATAACAAGCAAAAAGACACTCATTTAATGTTACCAGCCAAACAAGCGCTAAGTCAAACAATTTAAAATGTGCTCGCATTCATTGCTACTCATATATCTTACTATAAGCAACCCAGATTTACACTCCCCACATTTCATGCTAAAATTTTATCGGCAATATATCGGCAATAATTATGATTTTATCGGCAATGAAATTATGATTTGAGAGGCTTTAAATGAAAAAATCCGTTTGCTGGCAGCCAGTGTACACCCTTACAACATCCATCGCCCGGAATCTGCTGGATATAGAGACCGCCCGGGTTGTGCTGGACAAAACGCCGCTGCCTGCAGCGATTCAAATAGAATTGTCCCGCAAGGCACGTATCAGGTCTACCCATTATTCCACCAGCATTGAAGGAAACCGCTTGACCATCCAGGAGGCTGAGGATGTCATATCGCAACGGCATAAGAAGTTCCTGGGACGAGAGCGTGATATCCTTGAAGTAAAAAATTACTGGAACGCTTTGGCTCGCGTGGAGGAATGGGCGGCAACGGGCAAGCCCGTCAGTGAAGATATAATCAGGCGTATCTACACTATATTGATCAAAGGCATCAAAACAAAGCCCTTACCTTATCGTGACGGTCATAATATCATTCGCGATTCCCTTTCCGGCGGCATAGTTTACCTGCCCCCCGAAACACACGATGTCCCCGTCCTGATGGGTGAGATGGTGGAATGGATTGAAAAATCGGAAAAAGAGAGGGTTCCGGCCGCAATTATCGCCGGCCTGGCTCACTATCAGTTTGTTACTATACACCCGTTTTATGACGGTAACGGCCGCACCGCACGATTGCTGGCTACATTCATACTTCAAAAGATGGGATACGGTATGAACGGACTGTACTCTCTTGAGGAATACCACTCGCACGACCTTGAGGCCTATTACCGGGCACTGGATACGGGTAACCACCATAACTACTATATGGGGAGAGCAAAAGCGGACCTGACCGGTTGGCTGGAATACTTTACCGGAGCTTTGACCCTGGCATTATCAAAGGCAAAGGAAGAGGCCCTGCAATACCTGAAAACGGGGGGCGGCACGGAAAACATACGTGCCACTACCCTGCATAAACTGGATCACCGAGCGCGTCTGGTAAGAGGTTTGTTCGAGCAACAGGAATTGATCACTTCCAACGATGTAGTCATAGCTTTGGGACTATCAGCCAGAATGGCCAGGGTTCTGTTGAAAGAGTGGGTTGCGGCTGGATGGCTGGTGATAGCCAGTCCCTCCAACCGCACCAGAAGCTATGCTTTGAAAGCTAACCGGCTTGACGAGTAGCCCTACTTCAACCCCGCCCTGATCTTAGCCGCCAACGCCCCGGCCTTGGCGGCTTCATCAGGCTTGCCTTCATAGGAATATACCCATCTCAGGCCCAGCGCCGCCCTGGAGGCTTCCATGCTGCCGGGTGCTTCTGCTATTATCGCATTGAACAACGCCACGGCTTTTTCCGGCTGGCCGAATCTCCAGTAAAGCTGAGCCAGTTTGCGCTTGCCTTCAGGGCCTTCTATTTTCTTCCGGGCAGCTTCCTGTGACTTATAGTATCCGGCAAAATACTCGGTTTTTTCAATCAGACCATCCATGTCGGCGATATCGGTGCTGCCGGGCGCCTCCTTGATCAACCTGGCTTTACAGGCTCTGGCCGCAGTCAGGGCGCCGTCAAAATCGGCCGTCAGCAGCCCGGCCTCCACCAGCATGGTGGTGGCATCGACATCAAGATCAAGAGGCGGCCTGGCTTTGAGAACCTCTCCGGCTATGGCGGCGGCCTTTCGTACGGATGCCGCATCGGTACGGCCGATAAGAGGCGCTGCCTCCGCCAGCTTCGTCTCCAGGGATGTCGGGCCGGCCTGGACGGAGGCCGTATGCCATATCGTGCGCCCAAAACCCGACACGCCGCATATCGTTAAAAAGAGGACGATCAGGCCCAGGGAAACTCCTAACAAGGCTTTTTTGATGCTCATATTCATGCCTCCCTGCATGGATTTGTTTATGCTGAAAAACAGCTTTTCAAGTAGTATTGTTTAATAATAGCATCGGATAACAGGTTATGACAAGCAAACTCTTCTTAAAGCGGCAGGTTGGCATCGGCGTCCAGAGTCAGGGGATCGCTGTCGCCGCGCAGATAGCGAAAATGCGCCACGGAAGCGATCATGGCTGCGTTGTCGGTGCAGAGAATGGGGGCCGGTATGTGCAGCTCTATGCCTCTCTGTTCAGCCTCGGCCGCAAAACGCCGGCGCAGTTCGCTGTTCACGGCTACGCCTCCGGCCAGCACCAGGCGCTCCACCCCTTTATCGTCGCAGGCCCGGAAGGCCCGCTCCGCCAGCACGTCGACCACGGCCCGCTGGAAAGAGGCCGCCGTATCCTCGGGTGGAACGTCGGGATTGGACTGGAAATAACGCAGCACGGCGGTCTTCAAGCCGCTGAAGCTGAAATCGAAGCTGCCCTCTTCCAGCCGGGCTCTGGGGAAATCGACGGCGGCGGGATTACCCTCTGCGGCTAACCTGTCTATGACCGGGCCACCGGGGTACCCCAGGCCCATGGCCCTGGCGGTCTTGTCAAAGACCTCGCCGGCGGCATCGTCCCGGGTCCGTCCCAGCAGTTCGAAGCTGAGGTGTTCCGGCATGTAGACTATATCCGTATGCCCGCCGGAGACCACCAGGCAGACAAAGGGAAATTCCGGCTGAGGGGACTGCAGAAAGTTGGCGTATATATGTCCGGCCATGTGATTTATGCCCAGCAGCGGCAGGCTGGCGGCAAAGGCCATGGCTTTGGCGGTGGCTATGCCCACCACCAGCGCTCCCACCAGTCCCGGCCCGTTGGTGACGGCTATGCCTGTCAGATCACCCAGTTCCGTGCCGGCTGCCTGCAGCGCCTCCGCTACGACGCCGTTCACCAGTTCCAGATGCTGTCGCGAGGCTATTTCCGGTACCACGCCGCCAAAGCGCCGGTGTATGTCCACCTGGGAGGCGATAATATTGGAAAGCACCTCGCTGCCGCTTTGCACCACGGCAGCGGACGTTTCATCACACGATGTCTCTATACCTAGCCATAGCGTGTGCCCTGCGGGCACACGCTGGTTGTTGGTTGTTGGTTGTTGGTTGTTGGTTTTCACGCTCGTATCTCCGGTCTTTACTTACGAAAGGATGCCTGGATCGGTCTTCAGCCGTTCCAGGCCTTCCCTGAAAGCGGCTTCATGCATGGGGCCTGTCCACATCACTATGGCGTCCTCTCCGTTATCGGAGTAATAACCCTTGCGCACGGCTATATCTTTGAAACCGAACTTCTCATAAAGGTTATGCGCGGCATCGTTGCTGATTCTGACTTCAAGCGTCAGCCATACGGCGCCACGGGCCTGGGCCTCGCGGATCAACTGCAGCAGCAGGCGCTCGGCCACATGGCGGCGCCGGTAATCCGGATGGACAGCCAGGGTCGTTACGTGGGCCTCGTCCACTATCAGCCAGAAGCCGGTATAGCCTATCAGCCTCTCGTCTTGCTCGGCTGCCAGATACGTGGCCAGGGCCGGTCTTTGCAGATCGCTGACGAACGACTGTATCGGCCATGGTGTGGGGAAGGAAAGAGCTTCGATACTGCATACTGCTTCCAGATCGTCTTCCGTCATGGGGCGTATGCGGGTCGAATCTTCAGCCATTGCAGGCGGCCTCCCTTTCGGCGGACGATTGTCTGATATAGAGAGGCACCAGCGGCTGAATGTCGCGGCCCGCCGGGCGCTCTCCGGAAACGGCTCCGATGCGAGCTATCAGCGCTGCCCGCGGCCAGATATTCTCCGGCAGAACCGGCTCTATTCTGCTCCCCAGACGTTCCTGCAGCAGATGACCGTAGGCCGCCGCCCCGTCTCCGGCCAGGACCACCCGTGCTCCCGTCTCGTCCAGTCTGGCGGCCAGCGTCTCCAGTTCCGGAGCCTCGTAGCCGCCCAGTCTGTAAAGTCGCCCGGGAACTATCTCCGTTGCCGCCGGCGAGGACACGGCGGAATAGAGCGCAGCGTAAACCCGGTTGTGCCGGGCGTCTATCATGGAACAGACAAGCCCTTCATCCGGCACGGCCGACAGCGCCAGGGCGTCCAGCGTGGGAATCCCCACGGCGGGACAGCCCAGCACCTGCGCCAGTCCCTTGCCGGTGGCCATACCTATACGCAGGCCGGTGAAAGATCCCGGTCCGCGGCCGATAGCCACCAGTCCTACATCCCTGATTCTTAGGCCGGACCGCTCCAGCATCCAGGCGATGTTGGGCACCAGATCGCGCAACTGGGTCATATATCCCTGCAGGCTTATCTCCGCCAGCAGGCCCTGCTCGTCCGTCAAAGCGATGCCGGCCATTCTGGTGGCGGTATCTATTCCCAGCGTTATCATGCCGTTCTACCTTGCAATGTCTATTATTCTCACTATCTCTTCCAGAAGCCGCTCGTGACGGCGGCCAATGGCTCTGAACTCCAGGCAACGCCCGTCGTCACTGTAGCTGAAGCGTATTTCCAGCCTCTCTTCAGGCAGGCAGGATATAGCCCTGTCGGCCCATTCCACCAGACTTACGCCCTGACCGTAGAAATACTCTTCACAGCCCAGATCCTCTACCTCACGGATATCCTCCAGGCGGTAGAGATCGAAATGATAGAGCGGCAGGCGCCCCCGATACTCCCGTATCAAAGTGAATGTAGGGCTGACGATACGTCCCTCTATACCCAGACCGGCAGCCACGCCCCTGGCCAGAACGGTCTTTCCGCCACCCAACTGGCCGATCAAAGCTATGTTGTCGCCGGACTCGACCAATTCTCCTATAACCCATCCCAGACGAAGTGTGGCTTCTTCGTCTGGGCTATACCACTTGTAATTATTCACGCCGACTCTCTTTTATAAGCTTTTTAGCTGTTCAGTCTGTTTCCGGGTAGGGCGGGCCTTGCGACCCGCTACCCCCCACAGACCCGTGCGAGCGGATTTCCCGCACACGGGTCCTCAA
>JAQVUQ010000166.1 GCA_028699365.1 bacterium
ATCAAAGTCCTCTACTATACCCGGGTTGCGGATGTAGTCCGTGACGGAGCAGGGATAGTCGGTCTGGTAACGGCAAACAAGGATGGGCTGCAGAATATGGAGGCCGATGTCTTCATAGATGCTACCGGTGACGGCGATATGGCCGCATTGGCAGGTGTCCCGTATGAGCAGGGCAGGCAGGAAGACGGCCGGATGCAGGGAGTGACCCTTGTCTTCAGATTGGGCGGCGTGGAGGGATACTTCGGAAGGTGCTATGCGGACCGTGATGAGGTGAAGCGGTGCGACGCCGTCCTGGAACAGGCCTGGAAAGAGGGCAAAGTATCCGGTAAGTATCATGTGGGTTGCGTCAATTCCATTCCCGGAATGCCGGGAGTGGTAGCAGTGAACAGCCAGCATACCCACGGCATAGACGGCACCAACGCCGATGATCTGACTATGGCGACGATCAAGGGCCGAAGAGAGATAAGAGAGATGGTGGAGTTATTCAGACAGCATCTCAGGGGCTTTGAGAAGAGCTACCTGCTGGATACGGCAGCCGTAGTCGGAGTCAGGGAGACCCGGCGCATAACGGGGGAATACACGTTGACCGAGGAAGATGTGCTCGGAGCCCGGAAGTTCGAGGACGGCATCGCCAACGGCGCCTGGGCCATCGACTGCCATCTCGAAGCGTTCAAGCCCAGGACGGAAGAGGAGGTATTCCTGAATACGGGGCAGTATTACAATATACCTTACCGCTGTCTTATTCCCAAAGGGATAGATAATCTGCTGCTGGCCGGGCGGTGCATCTCCACTACTCATCTGGCTCTGGCGGCCTTCAGAATAATGTCGCAGTGTATGGCCGTGGGGCAGGCCGCCGGAACGGCCGCAGCCCTCTGCCTTGATGAAGGCTGCAAGCCGCGAAATCTGGATGTTCAGGTTCTTCAGAAGGCGTTGACGAGCGACGGCGCACTGTTCGAGTAACAGGTTGAAGGGGTGACGAGGATGAAGGTTTCTAAACTGGCCCTGGTTATGTGTATACTCACTTCGGTAGGTTCATTCTTTTATGGCAGCGGCACGGCTCAAGCGACCGAATATTACGTAGCTCTTAACGGCAACGATGCCTGGTCAGGCACTTTGCCGGCGCCCAATCCCGGGGAGACGGATGGACCTTTTGCCACGCTGCCTCACGCCAGAGATGTCGTTCGCAATTTGATATCACAAGGGCTGACCGCGCCGGTGAGTGTTGTTGTGCGGGGAGGAACGTATTACTTATCCGAGCCTGTGGTGCTCGGCCCTGAAGATTCCGGTGAATCGGAGACACTCTCCGTAACCTGGAAGGGGTACCCGGGTGAAAAGGTGGTCTTAAGCGGCGGTAAAGTAATCAATGGCGGCTGGTCCTTACTTGATGATAATATATACTATACGGATATCCCTGAAGCGAGCGGCGGCAATTGGAAGTTCCGCCAGCTTTTTGTAGACGACAGGCGGGAGATATGTGCCCGTTATCCCAACTATGATCCGAGCGATATCCTGAACAACGGGTGGCTCCATGCCATGGATGTCGGGTTCGGGTATATTCTTGCCGGCCTGGCAACATCGGGTGACTATGCGGAATATGAGTTCGATGTTCCGGAAGCCGGGCAATATCACCTGTGGGCAGCTTATGCTACTACGTATGAGAATATCAATACCTCTCTGACCTGCCTCATCGACAATGGAAATGTCGCCCTGGCACAGATGCCTCCCAGCGGGGGCTGGAGGGATGTTGCCTGGACTGAGGTGGCAACCGTCAATGTAAGCAGCAGCGGCAATCATACCATGCGATGGAACAATACGTCGTCTCCCGGGCGGCAGGTTTACTTCGATGCTTTTGTGTTAACGACAAATTCGAACTTTACCCCGCAAGGGCCGCCGAATCCTCTGCCGGAATTGGCGGAAAATGAGAAGCGCGTTGTTATTCAGGCAGAGTTGAAAACGGCTGGAAGCTGCTCGGCAGTGCCGTTTCAGGTATATGAGTGTTCCGGTTACACTCCTGATTACGATCGCAAGTACCGGGTTTACTGCAGCAGGGGCACCATTCGTGAAAGCTGGATCGATGCGCCCCAGGCGGAGATGAACATCTTTGCCTACGCGGGATGGTATAATGAAATTGTCCAAATTGCCGGTGTTGACTTGAACGATTCATATATTTCCATAACCGGCAGCGAATGCCAGGGGGATATCAGAGCGGGGAACAGGTTTTTTGTGGAAAATGTACTGGAGGAACTGGACTCCCCGGGTGAGTGGTACCTCGACTATACGACCGGCCGCCTCTATTATCGGCCGATAAGCGGATCGCCGGGTGGATCAACGGTCATTGCTCCCAAAATTAAAAAGATATTCCATCTCTCTGCGGCAGAGCCCGACAGGGTGCAATATATTACGATCAGCGATTTCACCTTCGAGCATACGGATTATTCACCCGATTATGCGGAAGTCAGGACGGCGCGCGATGGAGCGGTAATTCTAGAAAACGCGCAGCATTGTGCGGTCAGGGACTGCAGCTTTGAAAATATAGGCGGGTACGGTATCTGGCTGGACAAGGATTGCCAGTATAATGAAATAGCCGGGAACAGGGTTACGCTGGCAGGCGCAGGAGGGGTATTGCTGACTGCTTCCTCAACAACCTATGCGCCGATTAACAACACTATATCCGGCAACCATATTCATCATTGCGGACATATCCACAAGTATGTTTCAGGCGTGCATCTCGACAGCCGTCCTTCGGCGATGATCAATTCCCCGGGAAATACGGTCAGCGGCAACCTGATTTCCCATATGCCCAGGCTGGGTATCTTTGCTTACAGGTATCAGGCCGGCAATACCTTTGAATTCAATCATATTCACCATGTCATGCTCGAAACCGACGACGGCGGCGGCATACACATCAATCAGGGCGGCACCGGGTATCAATGCCCGGCTACCGTTATCAGGAATAACCTTATTCATGACGTGATGGGATGGCGTATATATTCGAGCGACTTGACGTTCAGACGCAGGTACGGGTTAGGCATTTATCTGGACGGAAGCACAAGTTGTTGCGATATCGGGGATAATATCATCTACGGAACGTCTTACGGCGGGGTGTTTATTAACGGCGGCAATGATAACAACGTGGAGAACAACGTTCTTGGCCGGGATGTGTTCCGTCAACTCTGGGTGGATAACTACAGGTATCCTCTGTCGATGTCCGGCAATATATTCAACCGCAATATCGTATGCGGTACAGATACCGATTACTGGGGTGCCGTCGACGATTACGACACCGGCATACTGGCTTCCGATTATAATCTCTTCTATCATCCTGATCCCGTCAAGGAATTTGTCGTGGATGCTGTTAACAAGACCTTTTATGAGTGGCAGAGCATAGGATACGATGCCAATTCGCTTGTCGGAGATCCGCTGTTCAGCGACGCAGATAACGACGACTACTCGCTTGAGTTCGATTCACCCGCATTCGGGCTCGGCTTCACCCCGATCAAGGATATCTATAACAGAGAAGAGGGAGCGTGCGGGTACTGGAATTTCAATATCGGAGAGGGTACCTGGATACTGGATTGCTCCGGGAACGGCAACGACGGCACGGTGACCGGCGGCGGTTCGTATGGGGATGGTAAGGCAGGGAGTGCCCTGGAGTTCGACGGAGTGAACGATTATGTGGATTGCGGCAATGATGCCGGCCTGAGCATAACGGGAGATTTGACGATCGCCGCCTGGGTCAAGTTCGATGAGACGGCCTCCGGGTATCAATGGTTTGTCTGCAAAGACTTTGCGAGAGAGTACTGCTTCGGCGTCACCAGTCCGACCGGGTATTTAAGGTTTTACCACGGCGATGGCGCCTATGAGGCGGGAAACAGCGCCGGAGCCGGCCTGGTCAGGGGGCAATGGATACATGTGGCCGTTACCAGGTCGGCAGATCCCAAGGAGGTCAAGTTCTACGTCAATGGGACATATGTGTCGACATGGAACTACACCAAGACACCTGTAGCAGGCACTCATGCCGTTTGGCTGGGCACCAGAACCGACCTGTATTCCTATCTGAACGGTGCTATGGATGAGGTGAGGATCTATAGCCGGGTTCTGGACCAGGATGAGATCTACAACGATTATCTCAGGGGAAATATCAGAGCCGAGTGGCGTTTTGATGAAGGGAACGGCATTGCCGTGGTCAAAGATATCAGCGGCAACATCAATCATGGTGCACTTCAGAATATGGAGACGGAGCAGTGCCGGGTGGACGGCACGACGGGCAAAGCGCTCGACTTTGCCCTGGAGTTCGACGGAGTGAACGATTATGTGGATTGCGGCAACGATGCCGGCCTGAGCATAACGGGAGATTTGACGATCGCCGCCTGGGTCAAGTTCGATGAATCAGCTTCCGGCTATCAATGGTTTGTATGTAAAGACTATTCGAGAGAATACTGCTTCGGTGCCACCAGTCCGACCGGGTATTTAAGGTTTTACCATGGCGATGGCACGTATGAGGCAGGGAACAGCGCCGGGGCCGGCCTGGTCAAGGGGCAATGGATGCACGTGGCCGTTACCAGGTCGGCGGATCCCAAGGAGGTCAAGTTCTACGTCAATGGGACCTATGTGTCGACCTGGAACTACAGCAAAACTCCCATCGCGGGCACTCAGGCTGTTCGGCTGGGCACCAGGAACGATCTCTATTCCTATCTTAACGGCGCCATGGACAGGGTGCATATTTTCGACAAAGTCCTGAACGGGAATGAGATTTATAAACTATGGCAGGAAGGCCTGTGAATAGTCTCTGTGAGGACCAGGGAAGCTTAAAGAGCCTGTAGAGGAGTAAGTTCAATAAATACACCACGAAGGAGTTAACGTATGCACCTGTATTTTTTCGACGACGAGTACATTGCCCACAAATCCGACCTCGCAAGGGTCCCCGGCCCGGTGGACAGGCTGGGGACAATACTGGAGAGCGATGACTACTGGTATGACGTTTTTGCGGGCACCATTATACCGCTTGACGGCGGAGGCTGGCGCGCCTACATGGACGCGTATAAAAAAGGTAACGACATATGCAGTAACAGCGCGAACAGCGGGGTGGTGGTGTGCGAAAGTTCCAACGGCATAGACTGGCATGAAGTCCCGCTCAATTTTTACTCCGATCCATCCGTAACCTCCGGCCGCATCAAAATGGAGAACATACCCTCGGACTACGATGGAGTGTTTATCCAGCCGCAGGTGGTTCCTATCGAGGACGGCTGCAGAATGTACGCCTGGTTCCACGGATCGAGAGGCGGCTTTCCTATCAAGAGGTTTATTGCCGCGGACAGCGCGGACGGATACACCTTTGCGCTGAGAGACTTCGATAAGCCGGCCGTCTACCACCCCGGCGAACTCGGCCCCAGGAGAAACGAGGCCGGGCTTGCGCCGGCGGACTTTGCAGCCGCGAACAGGCCGGTGCTTGCACCGGAAGAGGTGCTGCACATAAAACGTTTGCGTTCCAACGATGCCACGTATGTCTACTACTCTGAGGAGAAGAAAGAGTATATAATGTACACCCCGTTCCTGCTTCCCAACCTTGAGAGCAACCCCAGGAGCAAGGACTGGGACAGCCCTCGCGGAGTGGTGAGAAGCATATCCATGCGAACGAGCCGGGACGGGATATCTTTCTCTGACCCGCAGCTTCTTCTTGTGCCGGACGAATGCGATCCCCTCGACCGGCAGCTCTACCATATGTCGGTGCACAGGCAGGACGGCTGGCATGTAGGCTTCATCGGCGACTACAGAATACTCGATCAGACGGTGGATATCCAGCTCGCCTTCAGCCGCGATGGAGTCTCCTGGCAGCGCCCTATGCGCACCCCCTTCTTCGCCCGGGGCGGGGAGGGCAGCTTCGATTCCACCAGTATAGCCGCAGCGAGCAGCCTGATCGATGCGGGCGATGACTGGATACTCATGTACAACGGCCGCTCGACTCCTCACAATTACCTGGGAGAACATTCCTTTAGTCCCGGACTGGCACGCTTCGGCAAGCGGCGGTTCATGGGTCTTCGCACCGGTGGGGGCGCATCGTTCCTGCTCACGAAGCCGTTCATTCTCACAGAGCCGGAGATAACCGTTGACGCAGATATCAAGGGGCTCCTGTACGCGGAGCTGTGCGATGCCTTCGGCATCCCCATCGCCGGATACCGCCGTGAAGATTTCATACCCCTAAACGGAGACAGCAGGAAGCACGTGCTTGGATGGAAGAGCAAAACCACGCAGGATTACCGGTACGATGCCGTATCGTTACGGCTGGAGATTACAGACGGCACAGTGTATGCC
>JAQVUQ010000167.1 GCA_028699365.1 bacterium
CCTATTATTATTCGCTGTCAAAGAGAGCTATACCTTTTTGTCAGGGAAAACTTTTGAGATTTTAGTGCGTTTGTTAAGATGGAAGACGGAAGACGGAAGTCAGAAGACAGAAGTTAGAAGACAGAAGTTAGAAGACGGGAGACGGAAAGGGAGGCCTTGCGGCGGCCCCCCCTTTAATTGTGTTCGGATGTTCCTGTTTACGCTCTACCTGATGGTGAAGTCCAGATCTATATCCTTCTGATCATATGTGCCCTGTCTGGCGCTGATGGATACGCTGACGTTTTCGCCGTAGCGGTAATCCTCGGGATATATCCTCACAAACGGCGTTCCGGAGTAAACCTTTACCTCCTGATGCGATCTGCGTCCCTTGATGGTAAAGGTGGCGCCACGGATATCGTCGCCTTCCAGCCATATCTTCACAGGCTTTTTGAGATTGGCTTTGCGGTCGTGGTTCATATCCCTCTCTACGTCCGCGTCGGATATCCTGAGGGTCATATACCGCTCGCCGATACGGATGTTAGGCCTGTCGCACTTATCACGCCCGTCATGATAGCGGCGATGATAGTTGCAGTAATAACGGGTCGCCTTGTTCTGGTTATTGACGATGCTTCCTATAATGAAGCCGCCGATAACTCCCGGCCAAAAGCCGTCCCCATCCTTCTTATC
The DNA here is from genome assembly GCA_028699365.1 of bacterium. Lineage (GTDB taxonomy): Bacteria > UBP13 > UBA5359 > UBA5359 > UBA5359 > UBA5359. The sequence continues at coordinate 667 of JAQVUQ010000167.1, forward strand.
GCGGTCACGGTCACGATCATGATCACCGTCGCGATGCTGAGCATCTACTGCGATCCCCTGCTTCTTTACGTCCTTATCACCGATCTTTATGCCGTCAGCCAGAAGAACCATCGGCAATGCCGTCACCAACAGTGCCAGAAGCACCCATACTGCAAGAACCTTTTTCATTTTGCTATTCCCCCTTTGTATTATTCAGGCCCGGTCGATTGTGTTTGGGCCGGCTGCACTGGATTAGGAGTCAGGAGCCAGGAGCCAGGAGCCAGGAGAATTCATGCTTGCTGTCTGGGCTTTTGTCCCGGCTTCCTTTTTCTGTCCCTATGTCCATTATACGGATAGATACCTGTTTTGGTTTCAGCGATTGTTGGTTGTAATCAAGCACCTGGTAAAGTAAAATAATTAAGGAGCCAGGAGTCAGGAGTCAGGAGTTTGAGCTGGTTACCTGGGTATGGGAAGTCAGAAGACAGGAGACAGAAGTGGGAATCCTGAGACCAACAACTAACAACCAACAACTAACAACTGCGCTCGAAGAGCGCTTCAAGCGGAGCGTCCATTCATGCGGATACTGATTGCGGACGATGAGGCTATTATCCGGCTCGATCTGCAGGAACTGCTGCAGGAATTGGGCCATGAAGTGGTCAGCTCTGTGGGGAACGGACTGGAGGCTATCGAGCAGGCGCGCCTGCTGCAGCCGGACCTCCTGATCCTGGATATCAAGATGCCCGTTATGGACGGCCTGAGCGCAGCCCAGGCGCTTATGAGCGAGGATATCGCTCCTGTTATCCTGCTCACGGCCTATAGTGACAAGCACCTCATCAGCAAAGCCGGTAAAGCCGGGGTCTATGCCTATCTGGTCAAACCTTTCTCGGAGACGGATATAGAGACGGCCCTCTCCATTGCCGTTGCCAGGCACAGGGATATCTGTAACCTTAAAGGACTCACCAGAGAGCTGCAGCAGAATCTGACGGAGCGTAAGTTGCTGGAGAAAGCCAAAGGTATGTTGATGGATCTGAACGGCATATCGGAGGAAGCGGCCTTTGCGTACATACGCAAGCAAAGCCAGGTAACCGGGAAGTCGATGACGGCTGTGGCCAGGTCTATTGTTGGGGAGTAGTAGCGCCCTTCGGGCGCGGTTGTTCGTTGTTGGTTGTTGGTTGTTGGTTTGGGGGGCCATTTGCAAGTAAGGAGTTTGGGCCGGTTATTTGGGTATGGGGAGACGGAATGCAGGATCAGGATAAGATAATTCAGGAGATACATCACCGGGTCAAGAACAATTTGCAGACGGTGGCCAGCCTTCTCAGGCTGCAGATGCGGCGAACATCTTCGCTGGAGGCAAAGCGGGTTCTATCGGACGGTATAAACCGCATTCTGAGCATAGCCGTCCTGCATGACCTGCTGTCGCACAGCGGCAGCGATGCCGTGAATCTACGCTCTTTGGTGGACAGCATGGTGAGAGAGAACCTTAAACAGCTTCTACCCGGGCAGGCGGTAACAACTGAGATAGATATAACCGATTGCCGCATACTCTCGCATCAGGCCTCGTCTCTGGCGCTGGTTATTAATGAGTTGTTGTTAAATGCCGTCAAGCACGGTTTTTCCGGCATCGATAAAGGCAAAATATGCATATCCTCCGTTATAGACGATAACAGGCTGACGCTGACGGTATCTGATAACGGCAAGGGAATGCCGGAGGGCCTCTCCCCTGCTACGGCATCGGGGTTGGGGCTGAACCTGGTCCGTTCAATAGTAAAGGAGAATCTGCACGGGGAGATAGACTTCTCCGGAGAGGACGGCACAACCGTTGTCATCAGCTTTCCGTTGGAGCAGGATATATAGACTTATGATATAATATCGTCATAGCTTTATTAATTACCTACAGCGTGGTGTGATAATGAACGAATCTGATAAAAAAATCTCAGAAATTATTTCTAGAATTGTGCAGGCCGTAGATCCTCTCCGGATAATTCTCTTCGGTTCCACTGCCCGGGGCCAAGCGCGTTTGGACAGCGATATAGACGTATTAGTTGTGATGCCTGATGGAGCACACCGGCGCAAGGCTATGACGGAAATCTACCGTGCCATGCTCGGCTCAAAGTTAGATGTAGATATAGTAGTTGCTACTTTATCCGATCTGACTAATTATGCGGATACTTCCGGCTTGGTGTATCGGGAAGCTCTGACAGAAGGAGTACAGGTCTATGCAGCCTAAGACTGATGGCGCAAATGATCCTTTGAGATGGTTATAGATTAGGGGCCGCAGCGATATCTGATTATGATCGCGCTTTGCTGATTGCAGAAGCAACTCTCGAATGGGCAAAGGGTATAGTCCTTAGTGATCAGCCTGAGAGCAGCGTCGAAAAAGTTGTTGACATGACCGGCGATATGGGCTAAAATAATACACGAAATTCAATATAAACGGGCGATGAAGTCCCTTCAGCGGTTTGCCGCAGGGGGCTTTTTTTATTGCCCGGAAGGAGAGTAGCATGGTTAAAGACAGACAATATGTGATGCAGCAGATCGAGGCGAACGACATCAAGTTCATCAAATTATGGTTCACGGATATCCTGGGCTTTTTGAAGAGCTTCTCGATCAACAGGGATGAGCTGGAGAAAGCGTTCGACGAGGGAATGGGCTTTGACGGGTCTTCCATCGAAGGCTTCGCCCGCATAGACGAGAGCGATATGGTTGCCATTCCCGATCCCGCCACCTTCCAGATCATCCCCTGGCGTCCCCGTGAGAAGGGCGTGGCCATGATGTTTGCCGATATCGTGCAGCCTGACGGCCAGCCGTATGCCGGCGATCCCCGTTACGTCCTGAAGCGTAATCTGGAGAAGGCCAAGGCTCTGGGCTTCGATTTCTATGTAGGACCGGAACTGGAGTATTTCTACTTCAAGGATTCCACCGCTCCCGTCACTCTGGACAAGGGCGGCTACTTTGACCTTATCCCGCGTGACGAAGCTCTGGACCTGAGGCGTGAGACCATCCTGGCTCTGGAAGAGATGGAGATCGAGGTGGAGTACTCACACCATGAGGTGGCTCACTCTCAGCATGAGATAGACCTGCGCTACCAGGAAGCCTTGAAGATGGCCGATACGGTCATGACCTACCGCCTGGTGGTCAAGGAGATCGCACAGGCCAACGGCGTTTATGCCACCTTCATGCCCAAGCCTATCTTTGGACAGAACGGCAGCGGCATGCATGTGCATATGTCCCTCTTCAAGGGCAAGCGCAATGCTTTCTTTGATGCATCGGATCGCTATCACCTGTCGGATACCGCCAAGGCCTTTATCGCAGGTTTGATGCGTCATGCACAGGGCTATACCGCCGTTACCAATCAATGGGTCAACTCTTACAAGAGACTGCTGCCCGGCTACGAAGCTCCGGTTTACATCTCCTGGGCCCTGCGCAACCGTTCTGATCTGGTCCGGATACCGATGTACAAGCCCGGTAAGGAAACAGCCACTCGTCTTGAGCTGCGCAGCCCGGATCCGGCCTGCAATCCGTATCTGGCCTTCTCCGCCATGCTGGCAGCCGGCCTGGACGGCATAGAGAAGGGCTACGATCTGCCTGAACCGGTGGAGGAGAACGTCTTCCACATGGGCGAAGAGGAGCGCAACAGAAGAGGCATCAAGACGCTTCCCGGGGATCTCAACGAAGCCATTCAGTATATGGAGCAGAGCGAGCTGCTTCGTGAAGCTCTGGGAGATCACGTCTACACCCGCTTCCTGGAGAACAGAAAGATCGAGTGGGATGATTACAGAAAGCAGATCACCACTTACGAGATAGAGCGGTATTTGCCGATATTGTAATCTTAAGCCCGTTCAGGGCTTAAGATTACAGTCTGAAGTCTGAAGTCTGAAGTCTGAAGTCTGAAGTATTGGGGACCGTTTGGAAGATAGAAGTTAGGGCTAGGCTTGCATGAGGACTTGAGACTAACAACTAACAACTAACAACCAACAACTAACAACCGCGCCCGGAGGGCGCATGACAAAAGAGAGCGGCATGAGTCAAAACCCTCATGCCGCTCTCTTTTGTGCTATTTCTCCGCTTTGGTCAGTTCGCCGAATATGTCGGTCAGGGCCTGGCCGATGTATTCGGTTACATCGGCTTCCGATACCAGGCCGACCAGGTTATTCTGGTCATCCGTCACCGGCAGACGACGGACTCTGTGCTTTCCGATCAACCTGGCTGCATCCATAATATCGCCGTTCTGATTGATGGTAACGGGATTGGCCGTCATCACTTCTCCTACATTGTGCTCGTGGGGCAGCCAGTCCTGTGTCAGCGCTCTGGTAGCCAGATCTCTGTCCGTAAGGATGCCGGCCGGCGTACTGCTGCCGGTGACTATAAGACATCCGATCTTGTTGTCTCTCATCAACACGGCTGCCTTCTGCAGATTGTCATTGGCTGAAACACGGGTGACATCTTTAGTCATTATATCCGAGACGTTCATCATACTACCTCCCTCTCGATTATTATTCAGTCGATCCCTGTCGTTTAATTGCCAGACGGTTCTCCACATCGATCACGCCTACGGTATCCCAGGCATCATCGGCGGCGGACCGCTTCTCGATAACGGAATCCACCTCTCCCTCCAGTATCACCTTGCCGTGCTCGACATTGACGTTTATCTGCGATGCGTCTATCCACGGATCGAAGGTTATGTTCTCCTCGACGGCCTCTTTCAGTTCTTCATCATTGGGCGGCCTGGCTCCGGCCGGGGGTATACCGTATCCGTCAGGCATCTTTTCACCTCCACGCACCGCGTTTCAAATTGATTACCCTGTACGGGAGTGAGATAAACCCCGCGCGGGTTTATCTCACGGTTGTTAGTTGTTGGTTGTTTGTTGTTGGGTTCAAGCTCCCATGCAAGCTTCACTTTTGCGCCCTCCGGGCGCGGTTGTTGGTTGTTTGAACGTTGAACCTCTCTCGTTTATTGTGGAAGGTTACTGGGTACATAGTTACTAAAAACCGGAGGAACTGCCATGCGAAGTGATGAAGAGATAAAGAGGAATATCGAAGCTGCTTTCAGATGGGATGCCAGAGTTGATGCGGACGAGATAGACGTTGATGTCAGAAATCGGATTGTTCACCTCGGCGGCTGCGTCAATACCTATACGGAGAAGGCGGCTGCGGTGGAGCTGACCCTGAACGTGGATGAGGTGGCCAATGTCGAGGATGATATCTCGGTGGTCCCCTTCTCGGTGGAGACCGATGCCACCCTGATTGCGGACGTGGAGAGCGCTCTGCTGCGGGATGTCAGAGTGGATGCCGAGGATGTGCTGATCGGGGCCAGAAACGGCATCGTAACGCTGAGCGGCAAGACTTCCACCATTGACGAAAAGGCCTCGGCGGAGGAAGACGCACGCAGTGTCTTCGGAGTTTCAGACGTGGTCAACAGGATCGAGGTGATCCCCCCTGTAATCATGTCGGATATCGAGGTCACTCAGGCGGTAATGGAAGGTCTGGGAGAAGAAGAACGCCTGACGAGAGATCTGGACGTATCGGTGCGTACGGAGAACGGCAAGGTATCCGTGGTGGGACACTTACCCAACATTCAGGTGCGCCGGGCGGTGGAGAATATTGTCTTGCATACTCCGGGCGTGCGCTGTTATGTAATGGATGCAGAGCTGGGATAGGAC
>JAQVUQ010000168.1 GCA_028699365.1 bacterium
GTGCGGGTACCATGGAGATCATTCGCGTACCTGCTCCTGTACCCCCGCCCAGGTGAATCAGTACCTGGGGCGCATCTCCGGCCCGTTGCTGGATCGCATAGACTTGCACATCGAGATGCCCAGGATCAGCGAGGAGCAGCTCATGGGGCGTCCTGATGGCGAACCGAGCCTGTCCATACGGGAGAGGGTCTGCCGGGCCAGAGCGCTTCAGCAGGAACGGTATGACGGCCGGAAGTTTCACTGCAACGCCAAGATGGACAGCCGCAGCGTCAGGAAGTATTGTCAGGTAGATAAAGAGGGCACGGCTTTACTCAGTCGTGCCATGAAGTCGCTGGGTTTATCCGCCAGAGCGTATGATCGCATACTTAAAGTAGCCAGGACCATAGCCGATCTGGACGGTAAAAACTGTCTGGAGGCGGCGCATATAGCTGAGGCGGTTCAATACCGGACGCTGGACAGGCGTTTCTGGGCTTGAGGATGAGCCTTGGGCTGACCCAAAGCGTATAGATACTGTTCCAGGAAAAGCCTGATGAATTGTGTTATTCCTGCCGTCATACGATAGCTGATTAGCTTTTCACCCAAGCTCATACCTGATATACTTTTAGCAGATAGATAATTCAGGAACTCGCGGAGTCGGTTCAATAACGCATGTTGGACAGGTGCTTCCGGGCTTGAAGGGAGATTGAGATGGAATACAGCGTAGGGAGTCCCGGCCGGGTGGTAATGGCCCGTCTGGATAACGGTGAAGAGATAAGATCCTCCATTGAGAGCATTGTCAGGCAGGAGAGCATAAAAAGCGGGATTGTTTATATCCTGGGCGCCGTGGACAACGCCACTATCGTTGCCGGTCCCAGCCACAAATCGCTTCCGCCGTTGCCCTGCTGGATACATCTGGAAGAGCCGCGGGAGTTGCTGGGTATTGGAACTATTGTCTGGGATGATAAGGCTCCTTCGCTTCATCTGCATGCCTCTTTCGGCAGAAACGATCAGACGCACACTGGATGTCTTCGTCATTCCGGTGATTCGTTTATAACCGTCGAAGTCGTAATCATGGAGATAGCCGGTATAAGTGCTTCCAGGAGCAAAGAACCGAAAATGGGGGTAGATATACTGAGGCTGGTATAGCATGGCTGCCTGCTGTGGATAACAGACCCGGTAATATGTAGAATGGATATATGTGAGGGGAGGGTGTCTGCAAGATGAAGCTGAAAATCGAATATCTGATACCCGTTATAATCACAGCCGGACTTCTGGTTCTCTGTTTCGTCCTGCTCCGTCCGGAGCGGTCCTGGAATCAAGGTGTGGAAGATACCGTGGCGGCGATTTCCAGGGGCATCATCGACAAAGACCTCAGAACGATAATAACCAGGGTGGATCGTAGTTACAGCGATGCCTACGGCAATAAATACGATGACCTGAAATGGCGCCTGGCCTTGGATTTCAGACGCCAGGGAACTCCGACGGTGAATATCGATATAATAGATATGAAGCGTACGGGTATAAACAGTGCATCGGCCAGATTGAAGTGCAATGTGGTCATGCCTGATGCAAGCATGATATATAACGGCGAGGCTCAGGTGGAGTTCTCCTTCAAAGGGCGCACCTGGGTGGTCAGCAGCGTCAAGGCCCTGGATGAGCGTTTGCTGCAGGAACTGCAGGAGGGACAATGAGATTCGGTGTTCACATGAAGACGCAGGGAGGACTCAGCGCCACTCTTGACAGGGCTGTAGGGATGGGCTGTCAAACCATGCAGATTTTTACCACCAACCCTATGGGATGGAAGGGATCCGTTATTCCTCAGAAGGACGCCGAGCTCTTCAGATGCAGGGTTGATGAGGCAGGCTTCGGCCCTGTGTTTACGCACAGCATTTACTTGCTCAACTTTGCCAGTGAGAATAAGGAGTTGCGGCAGAAGTCCGTCAATGCGCTGGCGGGTGAAATGGAGCGAGCCTCGCAGATAGGTGCTGCGGGCGTAGTGACGCATTTGGGATCACGTGCAGTCGCCATAGAGGAGCGCGCCGTTATTATTGCCGAGGCCGTCGATACTGCTCTGGATATGGCAGGAGTATCGTCGACGCTCCTGCTGCTGGAAAATTCAGCCGGTTCGGGCAACACGGCCGGAGCGGATTTTACCGAGTTGGGTCTTATCATACAGGCCAGTAAGATGCCGGACAGATTGGGCGTATGCCTGGACACCTGCCACATGTGGGGTGCCGGGTATTCCATAAAAACGGATGAGGATGCCGGGAATACCTTCAGTGCTTTCGAGGAGGCGGTAGGGATGAGCCGTCTGCATCTCGTACATGCCAACGACAGCAAGATGGAACTGGGATCAAGGAAAGACAGGCACGAGCATATAGGTGAGGGATATATCGGGGAGGACGGATTTGCCAGTATGTTCAGAGTAAAGAGATTGCCGGAAGACCTCCCTCTCATTATCGAGACACCTGGAGATAATGCTGCCAAAGACTGCGATAATCTGAGAAACCTGGAACGGATACACCTTGATTTTTGCACTACGTGATGATAAAATCTAGTAAATCAGCAAATTGATCAAACGTGATGCGGAAATAGCTCAGTTGGTAGAGCATCAGCTTCCCAAGCTGAGGGTCGCGGGTTCGAGTCCCGTTTTCCGCTCCATTCTTTCGGCGGCATAGCCAAGTGGTAAGGCAGAGGTCTGCAAAACCTCCACCCCCGGTTCAAATCCGGGTGCCGCCTCCAGAGTTTTACAGGCATCGTAAAGGATGCCTTTTTTTATGGAATCAAAGGTTAATGCAGGTTGTATGGAGAATATAGCGAAGGTAGTTGTCAAAAAAGTCAACCCATCGAAGAAGGATTGGCATGCTGAACGGTAACGACATTCGTAATGGTAGCAATCATACGGAGTTGAACAGGAAAAGCACCCGGCTGATAATGGTGCACATCATAGGGTTGCTGGTGCTTTTCAGCACTATAAAGACCACAGTGGATCTGCTCGTAATTCATGGAAAAACGCCATTGGCGCGTGTATCAGGTATCTATGCCCAGGCCTTCTGGGAATGGCTTCTAATCATTATCGTAATTCTGAGCCTGTCGATGTACGCCCACTCACTGATTGCCAAACGCCGCCGTATCGAAGGAGTGCTTGCCCTGAATCAGCGCACTATGTCTACTCTGATGAGCAATCTTCCCGGGATGGCGTACAGTTGTAGAAACGATATTGAAAGAACGATGCTCTTTACCAGCGACGGCAGTTTGACGCTGACAGGCTATCATCCGGTTGATCTGATTGATAATCGTCATATTGCATACGGAAAGTTGATACACCAGGATGACCGTGAAGAAGTAATAAAGCAGATCGGTCACGCTCTTCGCATAAGGTGCCCGTTTCAGATGACATACCGCATCAGAACCGCCACAGGAGAAGAACGGTGGGTATGGGAAAAAGGCCTCGGCATCTACGATCAATCGGGAGCGGTGGAAGCCATCGAGGGGTTTGTAACGGATATCACCGAACGCAAGCGCGCAGAAGACGGTCTTATGCGAATGCGTGATCACTATGTCACTATTCTGGAAGAGTTTCCGGCTCTTATATGGCGTTCCGGCCTGGACGGAGAGCTTAATTACTTTAATACGACATGGTGTCAGTTTACAGGGCGCTCCATGGATGACGAAGTTAATGACGCCTGGAAGCAGAGCCTGCATCCGGAGGATCGTGACAACTGCGATGCCGTTTATAACAAAGCCTTTGCATTGCGTCTGGCATTTGAAACCGAGTGTCGTCTGAGAAGGCGAGACGGTGAGTACAGATGGGTCGTCAATATAGGCAGGCCCTTTTACGATCTGGACGGTGAATTTGCCGGCTATCTGGGGGCTTGTTACGACATCACAGAGAGAGTCACGGCGGAGCAGAGTCTGCATTCCGCTTTGCAACTGTATCAGGATACTCTGACTACCATACCGTCCTCTATTCTGCTGCTTGACGGTAATCTGAACATACTTATGACAAACCATCGATATCTTGAAGAGCACGGCTTCAATGTGCCTGATGTCATAGGCAAGAGTATCTCTGATGTTATGTCTCAATCCTTTCTGGAAGAAAACGACCTTCTGGCAAAGCTCAAAGATATCACAGCAGTAGGCGGGCAACTGGAGTTATTGAACTTAAGGCATACCTCGGACAGCCATGCGATAAAATACCTGAATATAAGGATACGCGGTATAAGCTCTGCCGGACAATCGGCAGAGGTGTTGCTGGTTATCGATGATATAACTCAGCAATTCGATCTGGAGGAACAGATTCGCCAGGCCGTGAAACTGGAATCCGTAGGACGGCTGGCTGGAGGTGTCGCCCATGATTTCAACAATCTCCTGACGGGCATAACCGGCTACGCTCAGCTTCTGCTGCGCAGGTTGTCGTCCGAAGATCCTATGTGCAAGGACTTGATACAGATACGGGAACTGGCCGACAGGGCCGCTGAGCTGGTTCGGCATCTGCTGGCATTCAGCCGCCGGCAATCGCTTGAACCTGTTGTACTGGATGTCAACGAACTGGTTTCCAACACCGTCAAGCTTCTTAACCGTCTTATTGGAGAAGATATCGAGCTTAAGTTTCAGCCTGCAGCCGGTAATGTCCGGGTGAAAGCGGATCCTGCGCAGATCGAGCAGGTTCTTATGAACTTAGCCGTTAATTCCAGAGATGCCATGCCCAACGGCGGGATGCTTACCATTACTGTCGGGAACGTCGTTCTGGATTCCGAATACGCGTTTGGACATTTAGGCGTAAACCCGGGGGAATACGTGCTTATCTCGGTGACCGATACAGGATGCGGCATTGACGAAGAAACGCTGAAGCATATTTTCGAACCGTTTTTCACCACCAAAGAAGTCGGCAAAGGAACCGGGCTGGGATTATCGTCCGTCTACGGCATCATCAACCAGCATAGCGGGCACGTCCGGGTAAGCAGCAAGCCTGGAGAAGGCACTGCTTTCAACATCTATCTGCCGGCCATAAATGCGCTGTATGCAGAGGATAGCGACAAGAATAAAGAGTCTGTTCTTTTACGGGAACAGGCGATACCGATAGCCGGAGAGACGGTTTTTCTGGTGGAGGACGATATCTCGGTCATGACGCTGGTGGAAAGAGTTCTCACAGAGCGCGGCTATAAGGTTGTAAGCGCCTCCAGACCTGATGAAGCTCTGGAGATCTATAAGGAAAAGGCCGGAGAGATAGATCTTCTGCTGACCGATGTCATTCTGCCGGGCTTTAACGGCAAAGAGCTGTATGATCGCCTGGTTGAAATCAACCCCAAACTCAAGGTCATTTTTATGTCCGGTTACACGGCGAATACACTGCTGCAGACGGGAGGTCTGGGCAGCGACATTCCGTTTCTCCAGAAGCCGTTTATGCCTGATGACATAACAAATAAGATCCGCAGCGTTCTGGATGCATAAATCAGATTTCAATTCGACTGTTTCATGAAATAATGTAGCTATGGATAAGATCGTCAAATCCGAAGAAGAATGGCGCAGACTGCTTACTCCCGAGCAATTCTATGTTGCCAGGCTCAAAGGAACAGAGGAGCCCTTTACCGGCAGATACTGGGATTGCAAGGAAAAGGGAACTTATAGCTGTGTCTGCTGCCACCTTGATCTCTTCAGTTCGGACACCAAATTCGAATCCGGCACCGGCTGGCCCAGTTTCTGGGCACCAGTGGCGGAAGACCACGTGAGAACCGAGACTGACACCAGCCACGGCATGACTCGTACGGAAGTCCTCTGCAATCGCTGTGATGCACACCTGGGTCACGTATTCGACGATGGTCCTCCGCCCACACATCTGCGTTACTGCATGAATTCCACCGCTCTTGAATTTATCAAGGAAATGTAAGTCATCCCTGCAGCGGATAAACGTCAACATCCTCCGCTCCATGTTCTATCATGGACTCGCGGAGGGCGTAGGCGTGCTCTTCATCGCTGCCAACGGTCAGAACGTAAGCTCCCTGCTGCAGACGCTCCTCATAGTGGCGGGCTCTTTCCTCACCTACTCCCATATCCGCCAACGCACCGATAATACCTCCTGCAGCCGCTCCTATGGTGCCGCCTGTGATGAGGCCGGATATAGGCCCGGCGACAGCAATCGGTCCCAGAAGAGGAATAGTGATGGCTGTAGCTCCGATAATCAGACCCGCCACGCCGCCAACGACTCCGCCGACAGCCAACCCTCTCTCTGCTCTTACGTGAGTTTCTCCATGTTCATCGGCGGCTGCCCCGGATACATCTTCCTCTCGTCCTGTAAGCAGGGATATGTTTTCCCTGGGGATACC
>JAQVUQ010000169.1 GCA_028699365.1 bacterium
TGGCTCAGGCTGCAGCGGATAACGCAATAGCCGTCAACAATCTGGTGGTCAACACCCCTGACGGCTCTCTGGGCGGCGCCCCGGTGAAAGCGGCTGATCTGAGCACATACCTGGAGCGGGTAGACCACGTGATGGACATAGCGCTGGCGGCCGGGATACGGATGGGGATCACCTGTACCGGCAATCTGCAGCCGGGATTGGACAGGCCCCGGATGCGGGACAATCTGCAAACGGCGCTTGGCCGGGCTGCGGAGATGGCTGCGGCACGAGGCTTTACCCTCGTTCTGGAAGCGCTGAATACGCTGGTCAATCACGCCGGATACTATCTGGATTCTTCCACAGAGGCAGCGGATATTATCAGGGAGATAGGCAATCCGCATCTCAAACTGCTCTATGATGTTTACCATATGCAGATCATGGAGGGCAATATCATCGATAACATCTGCGGTGAACTCGATGTTATCGGACATTTTCACGCTGCGGGTGTTCCGGGAAGGAACGAGATATACCGGGGAGAACTGAATTACCCGGAGATATTCAAAACGATAAATAAAAGCGGATATGACGGCGCTTTCGGGCTGGAATATGCGCCGCTGGAAGAGAATCATGCTGCCTCATTGGCGGCTTCACTGACCTGCCTTAGGGAGGGGCTGAAATGCTAAAAACAATAGGAATACTGGGGGTATCTGCGGTGACAGCGGCTGCATTGCTGACAGGATCGGCGGCTTTTGCCGGCAAGCTGGTAGAGCCTAAGGATATCGAATTCAAGGCATCCATTGACGGCACCGCACAACGTTATGTGGAAATGCTGCCGGAAGGATTCGACCTGAACAAACCGGTCAACGTCCTTATCTGTCTGCACGGGCACGGCTCTGACCGCTGGCAGTATGTCAGGGAGATCCGGGCGGAAACAAAGGCGGCCCGCGACATAGCGGCAAAGTATAACCTGATCTATATCTCGCCGGATTACCGGGCCAAAACTTCCTGGATGGGGCCAAAAGCCGAGGCGGATATGGTCCAGATTATCGGTCTGCTGAAAGCTAAATACAAGGTCGGCAAGATGATCCTGAACGGCGCGTCCATGGGAGGATCATCGGCGCTTACCTTTACTGCTATGCATCCGGACATGATCGACGGTGTCTGTGCCCTTAACGGCACGGCCAATCATCTTGAATACGCTAACTTTCAGGGTGCCATTCAGGAATCCTTCAGCGGCACCAAAGCCGCTATTCCCCTGGAATACAAGCGCCGCAGCGCGGAATACTGGCCTGAAGCATTTAGCATGCCGGTAGCCCTGACTGCCGGAGGCAAAGATGCCTCCGTGCCGCCGCAGAGCGTGCTGCGGCTGGCAGATATCCTGAAGAAGATGGGCCGCAAGGTTTTGCTGATCGACAGGCCGGAGACGGGACATCAGACGGATTATCCGGACAGTACAGCGGCGCTGGAGTTTGTGGTTTGCTCTGCCCTGGATATAGGGTATGAGGTTGTCGACAAGTAATCGAAGCGTTTTGCAAACGGAGGTATAGTGAAATGGGATCATTAAAAAAAGAACAACTGGCTTATGCCGTCTGGCCCTGGGGGCTGGCGGAGAAGGAACAGATGGCTCAGGCGCTGAAAGATATAAGAGAGGCCGGCTTCTATTGTTTTGAGAGCGTAGTGGCGGCCGTCGAACTCTTTGCCGACGATCTCAAGGGTTTTAAGGCCATTACCGATGAATACGGCGTTTATCCCGTCAGCTTCTATTTCTGGCAGGCGGGTGACTACGCTCAGGATACCGGGCAGGTTGAGAGATCGCTTGGCTTTCTGGCGGCCAACAACGTGAAGCGCATGAGCTTGCAGGCTCCGGGCAAAGAGGGCGGCGCTACTGAGGAGGAACTGGCGGCGGTGGTGAAGGTGGTGGAACGAATCGGAGAACTGGCTAAACCGTACGGCATCGTTCCCTGTGTCCATCCGCACGCACGGACTATGGTCATGTACGAGCCGGAGATCGATTTCGTCATGAAGAATACGGATCCCGATCTGGTGGCCCTGGGGCCGGATACCGCCCACCTGATGGTAGGAGAATGCGATCCGGTAGAGATCTTTGCCAGGTATATCGATCGCATCCAGTTTACCCATATCAAAGACGTCAAGAGACTCCGGGATATAAAGGTGGACGAATCGGAGAAGCAGGGCTTTGAAATCTTCAGCGGCTTTCTTGAACTGGGACAGGGCGATGTCGATCTGCCGGCCGTTTTCGGTATCCTGGAAAAAGGCGGCTACGAGGGCTATCTGACGGTGGAATTGGACAGATCTCCCACCACCAACCGGGAGAGCGCCTTTGCCAATATGGCGTATATGGAGAGCAATCTTTAGTGAGGTTGGGGTGTTATGGAGTTCAAGATAACGGATGTTAACTGTAGCCTGGGATATCCGGTGGGCGTACGCCCGCGTTTTCACGATCTGAACGGTCTTTTGCAGGCCATGGATACTTACCGCATATCGGAATCCGTGGCCTTTCATACGGAGGCGTTGCGGGATGCGATCATGGGCAACCGGCTGGCGAGAGAGGCAGCCGGGGAATCCGTAGGGCGTGTGTCCTCATGTTACGTTCTGCGTTCTGATCTTGGCGGCAGCGAGATACCGGCACAGGAGGAACTGCTGGCACAGCTCAGAGCGGAGCGTCCGGCTGCTGTCAGGCTCTATCCCAGAGCTGACGGCTATATACTGGATGCCTTCTATGCCGGCGAACTGCTTGAGGTGCTTAACGAACTGGGACTTCCCGTTCTGCTGGATCCGGACCAGTATCCGCCATATGAAAGCTTGCCGGCCCTGGCGGCAAGCTTTCCCAATATCAAATTTGTTCTGTTGAGGCAGCGTATCAACCAGACAAGGTATACGAGGCCGTTAGTGAGCAAACTGGAGAACGTCTTCTTCGATATCAGCATTATGATAGATACCTGCTTTATAGAGGAGGCGATATCCAAATACGGCAGCGGGCGTTTTCTCTTCGGCAGCGCCATGCCGCAGTATCTTCCCGCCGGAGCGCTTGGACTCATCCTTTACAGCCGCATCTCCGACGATGATAAAGCTGCGATACTATCGGGCAACTGGCGGTCCGTGCAGGAGGGGATAAGATGGAAATAAGAGCCGAGGCCTTTGCCGGGATGCCTATATCCGTGCCGGTGATAGATGCTCATACCCATACTATCAGTAGTTCATATAACGGCTGGTATCAGGCGATACGAAGCGATGTTGAATTTATAGCCCTTATGGATCACCTGGGGATCGATTGTATAGTAACCGCGCCTCACAGTCTGATCGGCGGCGATATGGAACTGACCAACGGGATTACGGCAGCTTCCGCCGCCGCTTATCCCGACCGGATATACGGCTATATCTTTATCTGTCCGCAGCGGGGTATGGATGCCGTCAAAACGGCTATTGATAAGTATTCCGTTAATCCGTCCTTTGTCGGGTTCAAATTTCTTTCCGGCTATCACGGATCACTGACATGCCCTGAGTATGATTATGCGCTGGATTTTGCGGCTGAGGCTCGGTGCCCGGTATTGTGCCATACCTGGTGCGGCACGCCTGCCACCTTTGCCGATATGGAAAATGCGGTTAAGACCCGGCCGGGGCTCAAACTCGTAATGGCCCATCAGGGAGGAGGCAACGCTGCCGGTACGGATAGCTATGCGAAGTTGATGAGTGATTATCCTAACCTGTATATGGAAATATGCGGCTCTCTTTACAATACCTATGCCATGGAGGACTATGCTGTTCTGGCAGGGGAGGACCGCCTGATCTTCGGCAGTGACGCCATCAATCTCGATCCCCGCTTTGATCTTGGACAGGTGATATTCTCAACCTTGACGGATGAGGTAAAGAAGAAAATTCTGGCCGGTAATTTCCTCCGTTTGCTGGAGGACTCGCAGTTAGGCCGGGTTAGCGATATCAGTAGGAGGTAAAATCATAATGGCAGGAACCTATAGATTCTCATTCGGACCGTGGAATATCCACGAAGGGGCCGATCCCTTTGGGCCGGTGACCCGCGATTCTTTCTCTTTCAGGGAGAAGCTGGAGTTTGCCGTCAGAGAGGGCTTTAGCGGCATCCAGTTCCATGACGACGATGCCGTGGATATCACCCTGCCGTTGGTGGAGCAGGATAAGCGCTTGAGGGAACTGAAGGCCATGCTGGACGATATGGGGCTGGATTCCGAGTTCGTGGCGCCCAGGCTCTGGGAGCATCCGCTGACCGTAGACGGAGGCTGGACCTCCAACAGCACGGAGAGCCGGAGATACGCCTTCGACAGATCGAAGCGAACAGTGGATATAGCCAAAGCATTGGGAACCGAGAGGATAGTGCTCTGGCCGGCCAGAGAAGGAACGTATATCCGGGAAGCCAAAGACCCCAAAGTGGCCGCAGACAGGTTTGTGGAGTATATAGATATGCTTCTGAACTACGACAAAGAGATCAGGATACTGGGAGAGATGAAGCCCAACGAGCCTATGGACAGCACCTTCTGCCCAACTACCGGGCACTTTCTGGCTGTAGCCTCCAGGACCGTTGATCCGGACAGAGTAGGTATTCTCATAGAGAGCGCTCATGCCATCCTGGCCAATCTGGAGCCGTCGGAAGAGATGGGCTTTGCCCTCTCCTTCGGCAAGCTGTGGGGCATACACCTCAACGATCAGAACGGGCTGAAGTTCGACGAAGACAAGACCTTCGGCAGTGTCAACCTGGGCCGGGCCTTCAGCCAGGTATATATCCTGGATAAATACGGCTACGGCAATGACGGCGAGTATGTAGGCCTGGATATCAAGGTGCTGCGCACCCAGCCACGGGAAGTATCCATGAAGCATCTCTCAAACAGCAAGCGGATCTTTGAGATGCTGGTGGAGAAGGTCAGAAGCTGCGATGAAGGCTACATGGAAGAGCTGCGCCGGGCCCGGGATTATGAAGAGCTGAGCTTCTATATCACCAGTCTGCTGATGATATAGGCGCTAAAAGGAGATAGTTATGAAGCGATACAGAGTAGCCGTCATCGGAACAGGCTATATCGGAGTAGTTCATATCGAGCAGCTTTTACGTTTACCCGGACTGGAAATAGCCGGGGTAGCCGACAGGGACATGAACCTTGCCCGGACGGTGGCAGACCGCTACGGTATACCGCGGGTTTATGCCGACGCCGAAGAGATCCTGCAGGACGGCAGCGTAGATGTAATTCACAACTGCACGCCCAACAACCTGCACTTTGAGATCAACAGCCGGGCTATGGAAGCCGGTAAGCACATCTTTTCAGAGAAGCCGCTGGCGTTGAGCGCCGCCCAGTCGGGACAACTGGTTCAACTGGCTCAAAAGCAAGGTTGCGTTACCGGCATAGGCTTCTGCTATAGATACTATCCCGTGCTGCAGGAGGCGGCAGCACGGATAGCCCGGGGGGATATCGGCACTGTTTACAATATCAACGGCTGTTATCTGCAGGACTGGCTGCTCTATCCCACAGATTATTCCTGGCGGCTCGACCCTCAAATGGCCGGGGCTTCCAATATCATCGGCGATCTTGGAAGCCATTGGTGTGATCTGGCCCAGTTTATCTCCGGATTGAAGATAGAGGAGGTAATGGCCGATGTTCGCACCACACTGCCCGTCAGGAAGCGTCCTAAACACAGTCAGGCCCTGACATTTGCCGGCGCGACGGATACGGAATATGAAGAGGTGCCGGTTGAACTGGACGAATACGGGGCCATGCTGCTGCGCTTTGAAGGTGGAGCCAGAGGCACCTTCACCACTTCGCAGCTTGCAGCCGGCAGAAAGTGCCATATTGACATTCAGATCTACGGATCGGAAGGCTCCATTGCCTGGAACCATGAGCGGTCCGCCGAGTTATGGATAGGCCACAGAAATGAGGCTAACCAGGTGTTCTTTGAATCACCCAACCTGCAAGTGGAGAGCACTCGCAAATATGCCAAACTGCCGTCAGGCCATCCTATGGGCTATATGGATGCCATGCTCAATCTCTTCAGCGATTTCTATACTGCCGTTGAACTGAAGGAGGCTGGACGGGAGCCGGGCTACAGATACCCGGATTTTCAGGCCGGGCATGATGAGATGCTGGTGCTGGAAGCGGCCCTGCGCTCTAAAAAGAACGGTATGTGGTCAAGGGTGCAAACGTAAAGTTGATGATTTGACAGCGAGGAGCTTATGAAACGCAGAATACGCATGGGAATGGTTGGCGGCGGCAAGGACGCTTTTATAGGAGCGGTACACCGCATGGCCGCCAGGCTGGACGGCAGGATAGAGTTGGTCTGCGGC
>JAQVUQ010000170.1 GCA_028699365.1 bacterium
CTTGCAGAAATCCCGTGCTGCTTTGGCCATGGCGGCGATATGATCCGGATTGGTGCCGCAGCAGCCGCCGATGATGCAGGCGCCCGCCTCAATCAGCTCACCCACGCGCGCCGCCATATCTTCCGGAGTCTCCTTGAAGACCGTTTTGCCATCCTCAAATACCGGCATTCCGGCGTTGGCATGGATAAGAATAGGCGTGTTCGGCGTTGCCGCACACAAGCTTTTGGTGATCTCAATCATGTTGGCAATGCCGTTGCCGCAGTTGGCCCCGATGATATCCGCTCCGGCGGCTACCGCCTCCTGGGCCGCCCTGGTGGGATCGACACCCATCATGGTGCGGAATCCACGGGCACCCGGCTCGAAGGTGAAGGTACAGATTATCGGCAGCTTGGTGTTCTCTTTGCCTGCCTTGATAGCCTGCACCGCTTCCGTGATGGAGGACATGGTCTCGATGCACAGCGCATCGGCCCCGCCCTGCTCCAGGGCTATTACCTGGTCTCTGAAGGCATTGTAGAGATCCTGTTCGCTTACCGCACCGCCCTCGTCCACCACAATCTGGCCGGTGGGGCCGACGGAGGCCGCTACAAAGCCCTTGTCGCCCATAGCCTCTTTGGCCAGTCTGGCCGCAGCCGTATTGAACTCGACTACCTTATCGCCCAGCCCGAACTCCTTCAGCTTGTAATAGGTGCCGCCGAAGGAATTGGTTTCCACAATGTCGCTGCCGGCGTTGATGTAGGCCTCCGCAATATCCTTAACTGCGTCCGGATGCGATACGCACCAGGATTCCGGGCATTCCCCCTGCTGCAACCCCTTGGCCTGGAGAAAAGTTCCCATCGCTCCGTCGGAGATCAGGATCTCCCCCCTGGCTATGCTTTCAAGTAATCCGTTCATTGTATCCTCCTTCTTGAGATTGCGCCCTGCGGGCGCGGTTGTTAGTTGTTGGTTGTTGGTTTCAGGATTCCCATGCAAGCCTTTTTGCTTGTCCTCCTTACTCACCCTCCAGTAATTACGGCCTTCCGTCTTCTATCTTTAGATTTCTACCCCATCCGGATTACGAGCTTAAACTCCTGGCTCCTGGCTCCTGACTCCTAAACCTGCAAACGCACTCAAGCCTTTAGCCACGGTCGGAAACTGCCCCATATCCGTGTGCGGCAGGAAAAGCGCGCTGAGATAGCTGTCCATATATCGCGTATCACTGCTTAAATCGATGTAGGTCATCCCGGCGGCGATCCGGGACAGCGCCTGCCGATGCTTCCGTGAAAGCAGCGAGCAGTAGGCTCCCGTCAGCGACGAGTTACCCACATAGGCAAAGAGTTCCGGGGGCAGATCAGGCAGCAAGCCGATGATAACGGCATCCTCCACCTTGATATACCGTCCGAACCCCCCGCCGATGAAAACACGGCTGATCATACTCCAATCCAGGCCGACGTTGCTCAGGATGAGCGAGCAGGCGGCATAGATAGCGGCCTTGGTGCGCATCAGGTTCTCGATATCCGCCTCGGTGATCACCAGATCGGCGCCATCGCGGGTATTGGCTCCCCACTCCAGCACGAATCCGGTCACATTATCTACCTTGATCAGCCTGTCGGTCTGCAAATCTTCGTTAAAACGGCCGGATTGATCCACGATCCCGCTCAGCAACAGCTCCCCAAGCAGGCAGATGAGGCCGGAGCCGCAGATTCCCGCCGGTTTGCCGTCCGCAATCACATCATAGCGCACTTCGGCTGCATCAGCGCTGATCTCCAGGTATTCGATAGCTCCTTCGACGGCACGCATACCGCACTTGATGCCGGAACCCTCGAAGGCCGGCCCCGCGGAACAGGCGCAGGTGACCATCCAGTCGGCGTTTCCCAGCACGATCTCCCCGTTGGTGCCGATATCCAGAAAGAGGAATACCCCCTCCGAATTCGTCGGCAGCTCTGTGCACAGCAGGCCGGAAGTGATATCGCCGCCCACATAGCTGCCCACCCCGGGTGAGAAGGCCACAACACCGCCGCGGTTCATCAGCAGGCCTGCCTCTGCCCCGTTGAAAGTGGGCAGAGTGTTCACCGTAGGCACGTAGGGTGTCTCGCGAATGTGCTGTGGCGGCAACCCCAGCAGCAGGTGGATCATAGTCGTATTGCCGGCGATGAACGCCGCCTGGATCGTCTCCGCCTCCAGATGGAGATTATCCAGAATTTCCCGGCTCAGCCCGTTGACCGTATCCAGTACCAGGCTGCGCAGTTCCTGCAGGCGTTCGGGCCTGCGGGCGTAATCGATACGGCTGATGACGTCCGCTCCGCGGCACAACTGCCCGTTGTAGGCGGTGCGACTGTCCAGAACCTCTCCGTTGTGCAGATCGACCATCTGCACGGCTACCGTGGTAGTGCCGATATCTATGGCCAGCCCGCAGCCGCGCACATCCTCGTGCCCCGGCCGCACCTCCAGCACCCGTAAGCCGCAATCCGTCTCCTGCAGGGAGACGGTAACCCTGCCGTCCTGCAGGCGCAGCACCTCCGCCAGCGAGCGCAGCACCCCGACATCCGTCGTCACCGGCAGATCGTCGATGACGGGACTCATCGTTCGCACCAGCCGCTGCCAATCGCTGTAATGCTCGTCGATAGAGGCCTGGGGAACCGTCAGATGCAGTACGCCGAACAGCGGCGTCATCGGTGCATCCTTATCCGGCAGCAGCTCCTCGCTGACCAGTAAATGGCTGTCGCCGAGCGCGCGCATGGTAGATTCGTGCACTGGCCGGATGCGGATCACCAGATCCCCGCTGACTTTGGTTTGACAGGCCATCACCAGATGCTCCTGTCGCAGAGCATCGGACAGGGCCGTATGCCCGCCCGCCTGCACGTCGCCGCTGACCACCTCTACCAGACATTTGCCACAGGTACCCTTGCCCCCGCACGGCAGGTGCAGGTTCTCCACACCGGCCTTGATGGCCGCTTCGTGAATACAGGTTCCTGCCGGGACTTCGACCGAAATATCTGCAGGCAGAAATTTTACTATCGGCACAGTATTTACGCCTCTTTAATCAGCTATTTAGCTGTTAGCTTTTCAGGCTTTTAGTAATTACGCTCGGGCCTTCTACCTCAGCTTATTTAGCTACAGCCATCTTAAGGTACGATGCAATATCCGACGCTTCCTGCGGGCCTACGGCAATCTCCCATCCGGGCAGCGACTCTTCCAGTTCGCCGCTGATCTGGGCCACGTAACCCGGGATGATGAGCTTACGCGTCTTCACCTGGCTCTCCAGCCCGGATGCCTTGATGAAGGCTGCGATCTTGTCACCTGAGAACTTGCCCGCCGCCCAGGCGGTGAGCACGCTCATACCCTCGCATTCCACGATGACCAGATGAGCCGGCACGCCGGAGTTCTCTATCTCGCCGGAAACAATGAAGTAGGTAAGCGAGAAGTTGGTGGTGACCATTACCGGGGAGTTCTCGTCGGCATCCCCGATCTGGTAGACCTTGGGCTCCACCTGGATAGGCTTCTGCGGATCGGTGAAGATATTCTGCCGCAGCATCATCATGGGCAGGATGGCCTGGCAGGCCAGCGTGTCCATCACCAGGATAGAGGCATATTTGCAGATCAGGGTGGAAGCATCCGCCACCAGGTCCGGCAGCGACTGTCCGGTGACGAAGTTGATCACCGGATATCCCGTCGGCTCATAGTTGGTCTTCAGCGCAGCCTTGCGCAGGATGGTGTTGTACTGCATGGCCGCGGCAGGGTTCTCCGCCGGGGTCTCCAGCACGATGTCCTGCACGCCCAGGCCGGCCAGCTTTGTCGTCAATGCAGCCAGCGCATCCGGCGTCTGAGCCCTTGCCGTCAGCGGCGCCTTGTACTTCAGCGCCAGTGCGGCCAGCGCGTCGGCATTTTCCGGCGTGGCGGCATGAATGAGAGGACGCTGCCCCTCCAGTATCTTTAACGCTTCCTCCAGCGCCGCCGGGTTATCGCTCTTCAGGATCACCCCCCGGCCGGAGCTTGCCGCCACCGCCTTCACGGCAGCCACGAACGGTTCGACTGCGCCGGTAGTATTCTCCACCAGCACCAGATCGATCATCAGTTGCTCGCCTACCCGCTCCAGGCAATATTCCCGGACGGTCGCCGTCTGATGAGCCAGTTCCTCGGCGGATTGCCCGTCGGAGAAGGCCACGGCGATAGCAGTGGGATGCACGAACGTCTTCTCGTGACGGAACATTACCGTTTCATTGCCCACCGCCGTCTCGTGATCGGCAGGACCTATCTTTACCAGCCGGATGGGCGGTTTGCTGGCCGCTCCTATCTTATCCACCGCCTCATCCGAGGCGTAGGGACATGCCGCCAGTTCCGCGTTCTTGGCCGCCAGCTTCATGGCAAACGCCATGCAGGTAGGCACACCGCACTCCCCGCAGTTAGTCTTGGGCAGTAATTTGAAGATATCTAAACCCGTCAATGCCATATCTATCGCGCCAGGGAACTGCCGCTTTAAGTGACAGAGAAATGGCGCTTCCTCCTCTTCTTCAGCTTTTTGTTAGCCTTTTAGGCTGTAGCTTTTTAGCATGTTAGTAATATCCATGCAAATTATTCTGCCCTACGCTCGGGCATGCTTTTTCAGCCTGTTTCTTTATATCAGCTTACCGTTGTCATCTCTGCGATCTTACGCTTAACCGTCAAGGCCGCGGTGGGATGATACATTATCAGCAGATCGGCGCCCGCATTGAGCAGACTCATGGCGGTGGCTATCTCCAGCAGTGCGCCGCGCTCCTCTTCCGGGCCCCACAGCGGGAAGTCGCTTACAGGAGCCTTGCTCTCCTTGGTCCGCGCCACTTCATAGCCCGGGGTGGCCATCATCGGCATGGCCAGCATGGCATCGCCGGTCAGAGCCGCGGTGCGGATGCGCTCCATCACCGAGTAGGTGTATTCCAGCCCGTATCCCAACGCACCGGTGAGGGCGTCGATGACGATCTTATGCGGCGCCAGTCCCATGTTGGTGACCAGAATATTGAGCTGTTTGGCCATGTTCACATCGATGGGCGTCTGAGTCACTATGCAGTGGTCATAGCCCATGGCGGCGGCGGCAACGGTCTTGTGATTATCCGTCTCCACCCAGTTCAGCAGCAGGTTCTCGCCGGCAAAGGTGCTGGCCACCTGCTTCATGACCGCGTTGTTCTTCTCGTAATGGCTGGGGCCGGTGACGATGATCGGCACACCGACCGCCTCCAGCACGGACTGTACCGTCTGCGCAGCCTCTTCCGGCGACTTGTCGCCGTTGTCCGGGTGCGCGTCTTCCAGCCGGATGCTGATCACTTCCGCGCCCAGCTTGTCCACGCAATAGCGGGCCATAGCAGCCGGATCGGTAAGCAGATCTCCGTAAGCAGCCTGCAGGCTGGCCGGATAATTACGCGGCAGCTTGTCGAACACTTCCATGGCTACCACCGGGCAATGCCCCGTGTTGCCTTCAAAACTGCGGAACGGCAAGGCCGAAGCTCCGCCCAGTTTCACGGCGGAGGTACGGGTACCGCTGCCGCCCAGCACAACCTCGCCGACCGACATATTCACCGTCTCCGCCGGCACGGTAAAGGTAGTTGGAACCACCACCGAGGCGGACGTAATTATACGCTCGATTACGGGAGCCACCGGAGCTTCGCCGGGGACCGTAGTTGCATCACCAGCACCGGCTGCAACTGCAGGCGGTACCGCCGGAGCACTGACCGGAACCATTCCCGGAACCTGCCCGAGAGCGCCGCTGTACATCAGCAGCATGTTGGCACCGGCAGTCAACAGATTTACCGCTGTGGAAACCTGCAGTGCGGTCAACTGCTGCTCCGGGGAGGTTGCCCCGGCAACTGACGGCAGCCCGTTGGCGCGCACCTGGTCGAGCACTGCCATGACGTAGCCCAGACCGTTGACGGCGGAGCCGTCAACGGGGGTTGTTGGTTGTTGGTTGTTGGTTGTTGGGGTTGAGCTCGTTTGCACGCCTGCGGGGACGTCGGCGACACTTTGGACTGTTCCATGTGTACGCCCTTCAGGCACATCGGCTGGCGCAGCTTCCGCTGCGGCGGCAGGCGTTGCTGCCGGCTGGGCAGCGACTACCGGAGCCGCGGCTGCCTTGCCGCGAGCGGCATCCACTTCCGCCGCTTCCGGCGACGGCTGGGTAACGTCCCACATTTCCAGCGCCGGATGCTTCATCTTCTCCATGTAAGCCGAGACAGCGGCGGGGTCGGTACCGATAGTTTCATCGGCGATAAGATCGGCGTAATTCTCTATTCCCAACCGCTTGCCGATCAGTTCCAGATCCTCGCTCAAAGCCCG
>JAQVUQ010000171.1 GCA_028699365.1 bacterium
TGGTGTAGGCTTTATTGTCCTGGTAGCGGGGATAATAGATGATGAAGGTGCCCGGGCCGGTGCCGATGAGGGGGTGATCCCGGATTATGCCCAAGGCTGCCTTCCAGATGATGACTCTCTGGGCGTTACCTTTCTGAGCGGTGCTGAACGATGTGGCCAAGCGCTCTTCCAGCTTCATGGCGGATGGGGCGGTACGTGCCGCCGTTACGGTTACGGCTGCCAGAATTACGCATAGAAGCAGGGCAAGCTTGATTGCTCCTGTCTGATATAGTTTACGGCAGCCGACATATCTCAGCAGCAAACCGGCATCCAGCAGCAAAGCTACTCCCACTCCCAGCCAGGCGGCTCTGGTGTAGGTCAGCAGCAGACAGAGAAACATGACTACGGCCAGGCTTCCTGTTGCAATGCGCTTTGTTGCTGAACCGGCCCCCAGGAACAGATTGATCGCCAACGGCAGCAGTATGGCCAGGTAAGCGGCATAATAGGTGGGATTACCCATAAATGAGAGTATCCGGGATATGTCCCATCCCACCGGGTCTATGCCGAAGCGCTGCAGCAGACCGTAGATACAGGTAAGAGCGGCGGCAACCAGAGCGGCGGTCAACAATCCGCCCATACCCTTGTCCGTTCTGAAACCGGTCGTCAGGGTGAGATAGAGAACGACGTAGCCGGCCAACTGCAATACTTCTCTCAGCCCGGCGTATTTATACGGGGATATCAGAAAGATTATAATACTCCAGGCGAAAAATGCGATTATAGGGAGATTGAGGGCTGACGCTTCGATTAAGAGTTTCTTCTCTCTGACGGACTGCGCTATCCAGACTGCCAGAAGCGCGACTGCCCCAAGATTGAAGATCACCTGCTTGATGTATATGGCATCGGCGGTGCCGGTGTACAGGGCCACCGGAATTAGAAAGACCATGCCTATCAGAATGATTTCTACAACTTTGATATAGCTCTGTTTCATTGTGTTATCCCGCATCGGCATTACTGCCTGCTTATTTGTGTATCTTACTTACGGTTGTTAATTCTATCTTCTCATAAATTCCGGCCCAGTTCAAATATATGCGCCTGTTACGGGGCGCTTCCTCTCCCCTGTATCCCTGATCGGCTATAACGACATAACGGCCGGTATCATCCGTTATATATCCGCATACCGGCATGATACGCTTGAGGCCGCAGCTTGTGATTACCAGTATGCCAGGGTGACCGGCATCCGTTTCTTCCCTGAGCACTTGAAAACCGAATGGGATCTCCTTATCCTGCACCGGCCGGACAAAGCGCCTGGTCTCAGCCTTGAAACCCTGCTTAAAGGCATATTTTACCAGCAACTTGTCCAGGTTGCAGCCGCAGCCGGCTTCGGTCATGGAGAGCACCAGATCGCGCCTGCTCTTGCCGGCTGCGATGCCGGATGCACCGTGCCTGTCCAGGTAATCCACCAGAGCGGCAATGGCAGTGGCTCCCTCGGTAATGAAATACGGCAGAGTGGCTATTCCCTCTATGATACGTTCCGAAGGCTGGGCCGCTTTTGACGGAGATGTGTCAGGGATCAGCAGATTACCTCTAGTCAGGCTGCCGTCCACTATCTGCAGGCTCCGGACATCAATAGTGACGGTACCGGCAGGCCGGCCTTTGCCGTCGGTGATGCTATACCTGACCAGTAAAAGCCCCGGACCAGCATAGATATACTCTTCCTGCCCCAGTTCACTTCCCCTGCCGATGGCGTTGGCAGCCACCCGGCGGATGCGCTGGCCAAGGTAATCCGACAAAACAAAATCCGGTGAGTATTCCATGACGGTGCCGTCGTTGCGGGTTATGCGATAGCCTTTTGCGCCTTCATGGCTCTGGTATTCCGTGTAAGCGCAGGTTCCGGCGGTGTAAGGGGACTTGAGAGTGAGGGCATTAAACGGATTTGCCGAAGTATTTGCTGCCTGGACAGTGGTTGATATTGCTAAAGATAGGCTGCATATAAGGAGCAACAGCCATTGATGGGGTCTACGCTTACTATGGTTAGGCAAATTAGTTATGTGCATCATATCGCCCCTATTCCCGGCATCTTAGCAGATTCTGTCAAGAATGTAGACCTGACCCCCCCTTTTAGGTACAGCCAACGCAGCGTCCAGCACGCCGGTCCCCTCCTGGCGCAGCAGTTGGGCGCCCATCCGGATGCGATATTGCGTGAGATACTCCTGTGGGGATTTTCGGAAGACTTCGGAGAAGACCCTGCGGAAATGGCTGGTGCTCATGTGGCAGGCGCGAGCAAGGGTAGGTATGTCCAAGTTGCCGGCGTAGTCCCGTGCAATGATCTGCATGGCCGGGGCTAGCTGCAAGACAAAGTTAGTTTGCCTCTTAGGCACAGACAGAGCCTCCGCCGGCGCCAGTCGGTGCAGGCAGACCAGCAGATATCGCAACAGTGCGCTGACCGCCAATTGATAGCCCGCAGCCCGATTCTCTATTTCGTTCACAATCTGCCCGGCCAGCCTCGAGATATCCGGTTCGACAACGGCCGGACGGATGTTGGAAAACTCGCTGCCGCACAGGCACAGCGAGTCGAGGAAAACCGCATCATCTGTCAGTCCACTCAGTAGAAAAGCCGGATCGAATTGCAAAAACGACCATACAGCTCGAAAATTAGGGACAGTCACCTATTTTGTGTTATCTGATAAGCGGTTTTTGTCAAATTTATGCTTCAATATTACTACGATTTGCCTTATCCCAAAGCAGATTGAGTGAACTCACAATCTCATCCCATGAAATATCCGCCGCATAGCTGAATTTTCTTTGATAATCCTTCCAAAGCGATTGGAGTCCTTTATCATTTGAAACTTCACTGATTATACTCTCCCATTCCGGTAATAGTGCCGAAGTGCCACGTTCGTTTGATGTTATAAGAAGAGCGGCTTCTAAATCATCATAATCTATCGCGTCGGAATAAAGTTTTTGGAGAATATGAATATCATAGAAATCACGCATTCTGGTATTAGTTATACCCCGGGCAATCGCAGTATCAAGCTTTTCCGCAAGCACGGTTTCAAGGTTATAGGCCAATATATCAATACTGCGTTTTTCGAACATGAGCTCGAATTTGTACGTTATTTCTTTTGGGGTTATTTTATCTCCTGTTGTAATATCAATTTTCAGCGGTGTCCTTACTCCGTCAAATAGCGTCTCGATTGAAACGCGCAGACCGCCGTATTGAGATTCTTCATGGATCAGACCAATGCTTTTTATGGTCATTTGCACTTCATCGTCTATAGAAACGGCTAAAATAGCTTCAAGCACTTGTCTTAATGTTCCTTCAGTGAGATTATAGCCTCTGATAGTGGCGTCCATATCCATAGTCGCTCGAGCATCGATACCAACCATAGCAGACACCAACATACCACCTTTGAGAATAAAGTTATGCTTATACGGCGATAGCGAAACCCTTTCCAAAAAGCGTTCCAGCATATAATTCCTCATCAAGATATGAGCTTCAATCCTCTTTTCTTTTGACAAATTCCGAATCAGCGCTTTCAGTTGAGTGGATGATTTCACAGCAGTACCTCCAGATATTTTCTTAGGATGCTTTGAATCCTGAATTCATGAGCATACCGCATAAGCTTGGGCAGATTTTTATCTTTGCGTCTCACATACATTTTTAAAGCATCGGTAAACACCTGAATTTCAACATTTTTACGACTCCGGACAATATCACAGATCGTACGTTCAATATCATATGTATTTACTGGATGGTTAAAGGGAGTTTGGATAGTAGTTAGCCCAAGCTCGTAAAGTTCTTTTTTTACCATGTAAACTTTAGCACCTGTATTTTTTATATTTGTCGTATTATAGCCGGATTTTACGGTAACCGCATATTGGAATGGCTCTCTATCTGTAAAATCATGTAAAAACAAAGCAGTATCATGGGAAAAAACAGCCTGTTTACACTTACACTGCAGCATATACATATTGTCTGTGTAAGAGTCTTCTGAAACATAAACGCCTCGGCCAAAGCGCTCTAGTTTTTTTTCGTTGATATATCTAGATAAATAAATGCGCGGAATACCGGCATTTGTTACATCTTTGGTCGTTATGATACCCTTTTTCTGCTCAATAAGCTCGTTTAGTTCGGCAAGGTAATTCAATTTAACACCTTCTTTACAATCATGCTTATATCATAATCAAAATAAGCGTCGTTGTAAACATATGGGTGATATTCATAATGAAACTGAGAGACCTTATTGGAAGCCCTCCTAGCGCACGAAAAGACTGAGCAACGCCGGCACGGTGATCACACTGGCGACAGTGGTAAAAAAGACGCCGGTGGCGGCAAGATCGGGGTTGCCGCCGAAGCGCTGGGCGATGATGGGGGAACTGGAGGCTGAGGGCATGACGGATATCAGGATGACGATATTGGCCAGTTGGGGAGGCAGCTTCAGGACGTAGACCAGGCCTATCATGACGGCCGGGATAAGGATCAGGCGGGCCAGGACCAGTATGGGCATCGATGCGCGGGTAAAGGCCTTTTTGAAATCAACTCCGGCTATGAGTCCGCCTACGGAGAGCATTACCAGCGGCACGGTGGCTTTACCCAGCATATCGAGTGCGTTGATGATGAAGGCGGGGATGTGGCCTTTCAGGGGGGTGAGCGGCACCAGGAAGCCGATCATGAGACCGATAAGCGGTGGTGTGAGAAGGTTCTTCAGACCGGCCAGGTTCAGTTTATCTCTGGTGAGTATCCAGACACCGAAGGTCCAGAGCATGAAATATCCGCCCACATTGGCCAGAAAGAGCAGGATGATGCCTTTATCGCCAAAGAGCATATAGGCCAGCGGCAACGGCATATAGCTGAAGTTGCTGATAGCGGACAGGTAAAGAAAGGTATTGCGTTCGTCCTCTTTAAGCCGGGCTGCCCGCAGCAAAGCCAGGCCGATCATGAATCCGGCCAGAACGGCCAGCGCTCCGAAGAGCGGCAGGATATATGATTGCCGAAATAGATCCGGGGTGAACTGCCGGTACATGGCGACAAAGATCAGGGCCGGTGTGGTTATATCCACCACTATCCGGCTTATGCTTTCAGAGGTCTCGTGGGTCATCAGACCTTTGACGCGGGCCCAGACTCCTATCAAAAGAAGAATGAGGATTACCAGCACGCTTCCCATAACCTGTTGAAACATCACAAACTCCACCAGTCCATTATTTGCCGGGCGATGGCTTCCTTATTGTCGTATTCACATACGTCCAGCCAGTGCACACGGGGATCTCTCCTCCACCAGGTCAACTGGCGCTTGGCGTAACGTCTGGTATCGCGCTTAAGGGTTTCAATCGCTTCTTCCAGGCTGTACCGGCCTTCGATATATGCGGCTATCTCCTTGTAGCCCAGACCCTGCATGGCCAGGCTGTTCCCGGCACACTCCCCGGACATAAGATGCCTGACCTCATCGACCAGGCCGGTCTCTATCAGAGCATCCACCCTGGCTTCTATTCTGCTGTAAAGCAGCGCGCGCGGCATGGTAAGAACTACTATGACGGCACCGAAACGGGGCTGTTCATTGCCGCGGCGCTTGAAATGGCTGAGCGGCTCACCGGTGATCTTATAGACTTCCAGCGCTCTGATTATCCGCCTGCGATCATTGGGATGAATCCTGGAGGCGCTCTCCGGGTCTACAGCTTCAAGTCGGTTGTGCAACGCAGCAAGGCCTTCACGATCCGCCTCTTCCTCCAGAGCTGATCTTATCGAGGGATCATCGGAGTCTTCGGGAAAGCTGAAGCCGTCGATAACCGCCGATATATAGAGGCCCGTCCCTCCGGTCAATATGGCCTGTTTGCCTCTCTTCCATATGTCCTGGATGACGGCTTCGGCCATATCCTTGTAACGAGCCACGCTGAAGGTGTCGCAAGGATCGGCCACATCTATCAGGTGATGCGGTATCCCCATCCTCTCTTCTTCCGTGGGCTTGGCGCTGCCGATATCCAGGCCTCTGTAGATCTGGATGGAATCCGCCGAGATGATCTCGGCGTCGGCCATGGAGGCTGTTCTGACGGCGATATCCGTCTTGCCTACGGCCGTAGGGCCGGTCAGCACCAGAAGGCTATTGCGCCCTGCGGGCGCGGTTGTTGGTTGTCCACCCTCCGTAGCAGTGCTACTGCGGAGGACGGGTTGGTTGTTAGTTGTTAGTTTCAAGTGTACATTCCTGGATCTGTCATTAGTTAACACGTCAACTACGGTAAAATGCCTTCAGTAATTCCGCCTGGCCCATCTTCACCAGCACCGGGCGCCCGTGCGGGCAGGTC
>JAQVUQ010000172.1 GCA_028699365.1 bacterium
AGCGCCAATTGAAGTTTCTCCAGACCGCCTGTAAGCTGGGGTATGGCTTCCTTGAGGAAGAGACGCTCGTCCAGAGCCACCTGATCGTTGCGGCTGCGACCGGTATGGAGCTTCTTGCCGACGGGGCCGATAAGTTCGGTCAGCCGGGCCTCCACGTACATATGTATATCCTCGGCTCCGGTATCGTGGCGAATGCCCTCGTCGGCTATCTCCCCCAGCACCTGCTGCAGGCCGGCCACCAGAAGCTCGGCTTCATCGGCATCGATTATCCCGGTATGCCCCAGCATACGGGCATGTGCGATGCTGCCGGCGATGTCGTGCATATAAAGACGGGCATCGTAGGCCAAGGATGATGTGAACTCCTCAACCTCTCCGGACATCTCTTCCCTGAAACGGCCGCCCCATAGTTTCATCTGTCTACTCCTGCTCTGTAATTGCGCTCTCCGAGCACGGTCGTTAGCGGTCCCAAACGCTTAATAACCAACTTACACACTTCAGTCTTCAGTCTTCAGTCTTCAGTCTTCAGACTGCAACTATGGCGCATCTGCGCCATAGTTGCCTATTTGCGATTCACTTCGGCAAAGATCTGTGACGGCAGGCCCCACAGTTCAATAAAGCCGGCCGCTGCATTATGTGAGAATCTGTCGCCTTTCTCGTAGGTGGCCAGATCGTATTGATAGAGAGAACGCGGGGATTTACGGCCTACTACGGTGCAGGTTCCTCTGAAGAGCTTGACGCGAACCGTACCGGTGACCACTTCCTGCGTCTTGTCGATAAAGGCTGACAGCGCCTCCCTCAACGGGGAGAACCACAACCCGAAATAGACCAGTTCGGAGAATTTCTGCTCGATCACCTTCTTGAAGTGGGCAGTTTCTCGCGGCAGAACGAGGCTCTCCAGATCGGCATGGGCCTTAAGCAGGACCGTGGCCGCCGGGCACTCATATATTTCACGCGATTTGATGCCTACCAGGCGGTTCTCCACCATGTCGATGCGGCCTACGCCGTTGGCTCCGGCCAGTGCGTTTAGCTTCTCCACCAGGTCCATCGGTGCATAAGTTTCGCCGTTCAGCTTGACCGGCACGCCGCAGTCGAATTCCACTTCCACATAAGTAGGTCTCTCGGGCGCATCCTGCGGGGAGGTGGTCAACTCATAGATATCCGCCGGCGGCTCGTTCCAGGGATCTTCAAGCACACCGCACTCGATGCTTCTGCCCCACAAGTTTATATCTGTGCTGTAGGGCTTATTGACATTGACCGGCACCGGGATACCGTTCTGACGGGCGTACTCTATCTCCTCTTCACGGGACATGGGCCAATCGCGCATGGGAGCTATTATCTCCAGCGAGGGGTTCAGGGCTCGGATGGAAACATCGAAGCGCACCTGGTCGTTGCCCTTGGCCGTGCAGCCGTGCGCCACCGCGGACGCCCCTTCCTTGACGGCGATTTCCACCAGCTTGGCGGCTATCAGAGGCCTGGCCAGCGCGGTAGCCAGAGGGTAAACATTTTCGTAAAGGGCGTTGGCCTTAAGAGCCTGGAAGGCGTAATCGCTGATGAACTCCTCTTTACCATCGATGATGTAAGAAGAGATCGCTCCTATCTTCAGGGCCTTCTGCCGTATCATCTCATAATCCCTGGATTCGCCCACATCCACCGCAGCGCAGACAACATCGGCGTCATAGCGGTCCTGCAGCCATTTTATGGCTACCGAGGTATCCAGTCCTCCCGAATAGGCAAGCACGATCTTCCTTTTCATCTCAACATTCCTCCAGTAAATCCTTTATTCTATCCAGCAACGCCCGCAGATCATCGGGCGAACGCAAAGCAATAAATATGGTATCGTCACCGGCAATGGTGCCCATGACCTCAGGCCAGGACAACTTATCGAAGGCCGCTCCCACTCCCTGAGCAGCGCCGGGCATGGTCTTGACCACTATCAGATTGCCGCTGCCTTCGGCTTGAACGACAAATTCCCTGATTATATGCTCTTCCTTGCTCAGGCTGCGCCTGTCATCGGGCAGAGCGTAACGATAGCCGTCCTCGCCGTCGGGAATCTTTACCAGGCCCATCTCTCTCATGTCTCTGGAGACGGTAGCCTGCGTCACGCTGTAGCCGCGCTTGGACAGTGAAGTCACCAGGTCTTCCTGGGTACAGATCCTGTACCGCCGCAGGATATCGGCTATGGCTCTGCGACGGTCTTCGATCATCAGGACATCACCAGGTACATAATCGCTTTCTGAACATGAAGGCGATTCTCCGCCTGATCGAACACTGCCGAGTGAGCTCCGTCGATAGCGGAATCCGTAATCTCCTCGCCTCTGTGCGCCGGCAGGCAGTGCAGAACGATGGCCTCGGGATCGGCTACATCCAGCTTCTCGTCGTTCACCTGGTAATCTCTGAAGATGGCTCTTCTGAGCAGGGCCTCTTCTTCCTGACCCATACTGGCCCAGACATCGGTGTAGATGACGTTGGCCATCTCCACCGCCGCCATGGGATCATCTGTCAGCTCTATTTTGGAGCCTGAAGCGGAAGCGATTTTCCGGGCCGTTTCCACTATGCCTTTATCGGGCTCAAATCCTCTGGGGGTAGCTACCACCATATTCGTGCCCACCGTGGCGGCCGTCAGCATCAGCGAGTGAGCCACATTGTTGCCGTCGCCCACATAGGCAAGCTTCAATCCCTGCAAGCCGTCCAGCTTCTGCCTTATGGTGTAAAAATCGGCCAGCGCCTGGCAGGGATGCAACAGGTCGGTAAGTCCGTTGATAACCGGCACATCGGCACAGTCAGCCAGGTCTATCACGTCCTGATGATCGTAAGTTCTGATCATTATGGCATCCACGTAGCGGGACAGCGTCCTGGCCGTATCGGCGATAGTTTCACCGCGCTTAAGCTGCATGTCGCCGGCGCTGAGAAAGAGGCCGTGGCCTCCGAGCTGGCTTATGCCGGCCTCGAAGGAGACTCTTGTCCTGGTCGACGGCTTCTGGAAGATCATGGCCAGTGAACGCCCCGGCAGGCGCTTAAGATTGTCCTCCCGGGATTCGCCACGCAGTTCATCCGCCATGGCGAATACGGCTTCCACTTCCTCCCGGCTCAGATCGTAATCCGCTATCAGATCTCTTCCCTGTAAACTCATACTCTCCACCTCAATTATGTCCCTGAATTGCTGTCTTCAGAATATCCAGCGCTTCATCTATCTCTGCCGCCGTCACATTAAGCGGAGGCAGAAAGCGTATGGTAGTATCGCCGATGGCGTTGAGCAGCAGCCCCATCTTCAGAGATTCGGCCACAACAGCCCGGGCGGACGGCACCTTGAGTTCCAGTGCCAGCATAAGGCCCACTCCCCGGAACCCTTCCACGAAATCGGGCAGATCCCGGCTCAATCCCAGCAATCCATCCTGCAGATAAGCGCTCATTCTGCATACGTTACCAAGTATATCCTCTTCCTCCAGCACGCGCAAGAAGGCAATAGCGGCCGCACAGGCCACCGGGTTGCCCCCGAAGGTGCTGGCGTGATCGCCGGGCGAGAAAGCTCCGGCAGCCTTTTCATCGGCCAGCATGGCTCCTATGGGCAATCCGCCGCCCAGGGCCTTGGCCAGAGTCATGATATCCGGCTTGACATCGTAATGCTGCCAGGCAAAGTTGCGGCCGGTTCTTCCCAGTCCGCTCTGGACCTCATCGAAGATGAGCAGCAGGCTGTTATCGTCGCAGAAGCGTCGCAGCCCTTGCAAAAATTCGGCATCGGCGGCATAAATCCCTCCCTCGCCCTGCACCGGCTCCAGCATGACGGCGCATGTCCTGTCGCCGGCCTGGGAGATAAAGGAGGAGAGATCATTGAAAACGGCGTGCCGGAAGCCTTCCAGCAGCGGCTGAAAACCGTCCTGATACTTGCTCTGTCCGGTAGCGGTAAGAGTGGCCATCGTCCTGCCGTGAAAGGACTTGAAAGCCGTAATAATCTCATAACGGCCTTCTCCCAGCACTACGGAAGCTCTCTTCCGGGCCAGCTTGATGGCTGCCTCATTGGCCTCCGCCCCGCTGTTGCAGAAGAAGACTCTCTCCAGGCCGGACATGGATGACAGCTTCTCCGCTACCAGCACCTGCGGTTCCGTATAATAAATGTTGGAGGTATGCACCAGTCTGCCGGCCTGCTCGGCGATGGCCGCCGTAATTGCCGGATGACAATGCCCCAGCGCGTTGACTGCCAGCCCGCTGACAAAGTCCAGGTATCTCCTGCCGTCGACATCGGTAAGGCAGCTTCCCTTACCTGAAACAAAGACCACCGGCAGCCGGCCGTAGGTCTGCATTACATACCTTGATTCCAGTTCCTTTATCTTTTCACCCTGCAACCTTTTCACCCTCTTCCGCAATCATGGTCCCAATGCCTCGATCAGTAAATATCTCCATTAACAGTGAGTGTTGTATCCTGCCGTCTATGATATGAGCCCTTTCGACGCCCGCTTCCAGAGCAGTGATGCAGGCCTCCACCTTGGGTATCATTCCCTTATCCACCATGCCGTCGGAGACGGCAGCCCTGGCGGCGGAGATGTTCAGCGCCGATACCAGCGTGGAACTGTCGTTCTTGTCTCTCATTATGCCTTCTATATCGGTCAGCAGAATGAGCTTGGCGGCTCCCAGCGCCGCAGCTACGGCCCCGGCCGCATGATCGGCGTTGATATTGAGGCTCTCACCTTCGGTACCTATGCCCACCGGCGAGATGACCGGTATATAGCCCTTCTCCGTCAGCGTCACCAGAATTGACGGGTCAATAGCGGCCACATCGCCGACATAACCCAGATCCACCGGAACATCGCCGTTCAGACGAGGCGCAACCTTGTCGGCCCGGATGAGATTGCCGTCCTTGCCGCTCAACCCCACGGCCTGCCCGCCGTGCTTGTTTATCAATGAGACTATCTCCGTATTGATCTTGCCCACCAGAACCATCTGGGCTATCTCCATAGTGGCTTTGTCCGTCACCCTGAGGCCGCCGACGAATTCGGCTTCCTTGCCCATCCGCTTCATGGTGCTGGATATCTCCGGGCCGCCCCCATGCACCAGAACGGGGTTCATGCCGACATAACGCATCAGGATAACGTCCTCTATTACGGCCTGCTTCAGATCCTCGCTGATCATGGCGTTGCCGCCGTATTTGATGACCATAGTGCGGCCGAAATAACGCTTTATATACGGCAAAGCCTCGATAAGAATCCCGGCCCGCTCAGCTAATCGTTGCATTTCATCCTCCTGTCTAAGCAATTGTATCGAAGTCTGAAGGCCCGTGGTTTATGCTTGAGCGTTCTCCTTCAGATTTCAGTCTTCAGACTTCAGCCTTTAATCAGGTGTGATACCTGGCGTTTATCTTAACGTAGTCATAGGTGAGATCGCAGGTCCAGACGACAGCCGACGCCTCGCCCATCCCCAGATCGATACCCAGCTTTATCTCCTCGCGGGCCAACTCTGCGGACACCGCTTCTTCATCGAAATCCACGTAAACGCCGCCTTTGGCCAGCGTTATTCCGCCGATGTCTATGCTGATCCGTCCCGGATCCACAACGGGCCCGGCGTAGCCGACGGCACAGATGATCCGTCCCCAGTTGGGATCACGGCCGAATATGGCTGTCTTGACCAGATTGGACGAGGCTACGGCAAAGGCAATCTTTTTGGCGTCATCATAATCGGCGGCACCGTCGACCCGTACTTCCACCAGGTGCGATGCGCCCTCTCCGTCACGGGCTATCTCGGTAGCCAGATAGGTGCAGACCTGGTTGAGAGCCGCTGCAAAGGCCTCATATTCTTCGCCGCCGGAAGTGACCACCACGCCTGAGCAGCCGTTAGCCATACAGATGACCGTATCGCTGGTGCTGGTGTCCCCATCCACCGTGATCATGTTGAAAGAGCGATCTACGGCAGCCGTCAGCGTCTCCTGCAGCAGCCCGGCCTCCAATCCCGCATCTGTAGTAATAAAGGCAAACATGGTGGCCATATTGGGATGGATCATTCCCGAGCCCTTGGCAATCCCCCCGACCCGGAAGCTCCTGCCGCCGACGGTAACGTTGACGGCGATCTCCTTGGCCCGGGTATCGGTGGTCATGATTGCCTCGGCAGCACTGTTGCCGCCGTCAGGGCTGAGAGCTTTCAGCGCCTTTTTAATGCCGCTGCGCACCTTGTCCATCGGCAGG